>JAYRSE010000001.1:0-71447 GCA_041920275.1 Minisyncoccota bacterium
CAATGGTTAGTCCGATAGTACCCTCCAGTATCCCCCAAAATGGTCAATTTCTTCTCAAGTCGAAAAATCGCACAAAGAAAAAAGACCGCGCTACTAGGGCGCGGTTTCAGAGATGCTGATTTTAAACGGGACACGCGTGGTGGCTGACCCCATTTATCCACGAGAGATGACCGACACGTCGATCCCTGATTCTCGTGCGACCTCTCGAAGTACATGGTGTTCATTGAACAACGTTTCTATACGGAACCGATCCGCTTGCGTGAGGTGCGCATTCTCCTTATGCTGTGTACACATATCCGTCTTGGTTACTGGCTGAATAAGCACCACCAGTATACCCGAGGCGGATGTGTTCGTTAGAGGAGGTTAGTGTTGCAGTTCAAGGTTGAATAAAAGCTGTCCCCAATTCCAATAACGAGGTAGAGTGGTATTCAAGGTAGTATCCACACTGCACAAAACTAACGACCCCGAAAGGGGTCGTTTTGGTGTGTTTTTGTGTGCGGTGTTAGATGTGAGACATAAGACTTACGAGCAATCTTTGGGTAATCTCACTGAGATGTTGTACCGTATATGCGCCATGCAGGCACTCCTCATGGAGTTTGCCGTTCGGACGATACGCAATACAGTGCATCCCCGCATTGTGTGCAGCGTGAAAATCATGCACGCTGTCTCCCACTACGACACAGTGCTCGGGATGTGTATCAAGCAGAGTCATTGCTCGTAAGAAAATGTCCGGCGCCGGCTTACCTTGCGCAATCTCATCGCCCCCAACTACGTGCGCGACAAAACGACGTAGATGCAGGTGGTTGAGCACGGTCTCGCAATACTTTCTGGTAGATGCGGAACCGATTGCCATAGGTACCCGCTGGCGATGGAGCATTTCGAGAAGTGGGTATGCTCCCTCGATGCATTGCATACTTCCCAATATGGTAGGGTCTTGCAGGCGTATCCATTTTTCCGTGGCAACTGCTTGAGCGGTTTCCCTAGCAATATCCGCTGTCATACCCGCATGTTGCATAAGGAGCGTGGTGCAAAATTCAACAGTATTCACACCGGAAAATCGGCGCATTATGTCCTCGGGGGTAATGGTAACGCCGTACTCCCACAGAAGCAGTGCCTCAATGGCGCTGTGGTGCTTTTGTGTGTCAGACAAGGTGCCGTCGAGATCAAAAATGAGTGCGATGTGAGTCATGCGTTGTCCCTCTCATGTTGTGTGTCTGAAATGTTCCACGATAGACCATACCGCGCGGGGGTGAGGAATGCAAGAGTGGGCTTTATCACGGCAAAGTTGATGATTAAGGGGAAATGGGGTCAGGGGGAAATGGGGAACTGTCCCCAATATCCCAATAAACACCATGTACTTCGAGTGGTCGCACGAGAATCAGGGATCGACGTGTCGGTCATCTCTCGTGAGTGCAACAGAAACAAAGAGTCTGATGGTCGCTACTGAACTGACCCCCTCCACGGGAACATGAGTCCATTCTCGTTTTCCTTTAACATGAGGGTATATGAGAAAGAGAAAAACGTATACGCCGGCGCAAAAACTTCACGCCGCGCTCGACCTTTTCAAAGGCGACCGCACTGCGGTCGACATCGCCCGTGACATCGGGTGTCACCCGACCGTCATCGATGACCCGAAAGATACTCTGGAGAAGAAGAGACTGTAAACTACTTTGTGTAAGGTGAGGTGTCTTGAATGCTATACTGTGAGGATGAGAACAGCTGCCGCGACACGCCACACCTTGGTACCGGCATTCATTGTGCTGCTGTTGTATGCCGGATCCGCATGGTACCTCTGGCATCACTATGGCCACACGCTCTACTCTGATCCCGCGCATGTTCAGTCGTTCGTACTGAACACGGGCGTATATGCACCCCTTGTGTTCGTACTTCTGCAGGCGGTGCAGGTGGTGTTCGCGCCCATCCCCGGGCAAGTGACCGGCTTTGTGGGAGGATATCTCTTTGGCACCATACTGGGAACACTTTACGCGCTTGTAGGTGCGATGCTTGGTTCAGGGGTGGTATTTCTTCTCGTTCGACGCTATGGCAGGACGCTGGTGCATCGGTATGTCGAACCCTCGACCCTCAAGCGGTTTGCCTACATGGCACGAACCAAGGGCCCGGTCGCACTCTTTTTTGTCTACCTCGTACCCGGTCTTCCGGACGACGTGGTGAGCTTCATTGCCGGCCTGAGTAGCTTACCGATACGCACACTTCTCGCCATTTCGTTCATAGGAAGACTGCCCGGATATTTCGCGCTCGCGTACGTTGGTGATAGTTTGGCACAGGGTAGAGAACCGACGGTTACGATCGGATTGTGTTGCGCGGTTACAGCCGTATTGGTGTTGGCCTATTACAACGCAGGACGCATTGAGCGCTACATACGGCGGTACGCATGAGCGATCGCACCCGTGCGCAGTCGTGAGGACAAACATCATCCATAATTCGAGGGTGGAGTGGGTGATCGGGGTATTCGCGTCACTGTATGACGGTGAACGGTTGCCCGAAACATAGACGCATCTAACGTCGATACCCTGCTCTCACTTTCTTCGAAATGCGAGGTAGGCGAGTGTGCAGAGGAATATGCCGATGCAGGCGGCTGCGGCAAGTATGATGTGCGGATACTGCCCGTCGAAACCCGAAGGCGCGAGGTGTTTGTAGAGGATTCCCGCGTACGCCCACACGAGCACGGCTCCGTATGCCGATGAGCGATCTTGGAGCGTGCGCCACGTCCCGATGAGTGCGCCGATACAGAGTACGATGATCGTCCAGACGTCTTTTGCGAGTCCGAACCCGTTCCATTCAATACTGACGAGCAGTACGGTGATGTTCGCGATCGTGGCGACCGTGATCCAACCGAAATACACGCTGAAGGGGGTGCGAATGAGGAGCTCGTCGCGTTTCGAAAATGTTTCTCCTCGCAGCATGTGCGCGATGTGGGTGAGGGTGGTGAGGAGGGTGAGCATGATGATCACCGAGAGTGCGATGTGTCCGTGGTGCCACGCGAAGATCCATGCGACGTTGGCGAGCGAGGTTACGACAAAATACCAACCGACCCGCGCAAGGAGTCGTTCGCGCGCTCGCGAGGATCCGCTCGCCCAGCACCCGAGTTGGCGCAGTGTGTGTATACCGAGCAGGAGGTAGATGAGGCCCCATATCGCAAAGGTCAATCCCGCCGGAGTGAAGAGGTTCGGGTACGCGTCGGACGCTTGTCCGGTGGTGACGCCCCCGATGGGAAGTGCGTTCGCAAGATAGTTCACGAACACCGTGCCGAGGTACGCCACCACCAATATGGCTTTGCGGAGGTGCGAATGATATTCGGTGAGTAGGGTGTGCATGGTGTGCGGTACGCGGAGTTGGAGCTTACAGACAGTATGACATACCTCTCAGTGGTGACACAACCGTGATCCGGCTCATGCGCGTTGCGTCTCACATTTGCGAAGCGCTCGCACAACTCCATGTGAAAAGTTTTTGCGTGGTATACTGCATGGATGCAAGAACTCACGTGTCCCGAGTGTCGTGTTGTGATGCGTCCGGTACGTGTTTCCGCTCATTACCATGGTCAGGCGATCCAAGTTGAACAATGCGCGTCGTGCGGTGGTCTGTGGTTTGACCGCTCAGAGCAGCACCGTGTCTCCGTAGAGCACATCGAGTCGCTTGATCCTTATGATGAGCGTGCGCTTCTGCGTCTACACACGGTTCGCGATGGTGCGTGCCCCAAGGACGGTGCCGGGTTGCGGCGCTTTGTTGATGTTCAGTTTCCAAAGAATATTGTCATTGAGACCTGTGATGTGTGCGGGGGGTTGTGGTTCAATCGAGGTGAGTATTGCGCCTATCGGAGGTTTTTTGAACATTTCAAAAAACGTCAAGAGAGAAAGGATGCGGACCATGAGTCTCCGGTTCAGCATCTGACGCGGGCATTTATGCATTTTCAACGTAACAAGGAGGTGCGAAATCGTAAACGACTCGTGATGCGCACACTTTCGGTCGAAACCATGAAATCGCTTCTCGTGTTCCTGTTTTCCGGTCCCGTGGGAGGATTGTCATTGGCCACACTGTACCTGGTGCCGCTCGCAGTGGTCTTGCAAGTTCTGTTGAGATCAGAGCACGGCTTCGGCATACAGGTCGATATGGAAGAATTCAAACGTCTCGTCAGTGAGTTGCAAGCGGAACAAAGAAAACGAGAGTAGTATCGGAAATGTGTACTCGTGTGATCGATGAAGACGTGGAGTAATTTTGCGAAGCCCGATCTGAAACCTCACAGTGAGATTTGGTCGGTTTTTAAATTTAGTGTTGTGCGTGTCGGTACTCGGCACAACTCAAACCCCCGCGGTTTGCGGGGGGTATCGAGTGGCGTGAGAGGTGAGATCGTTTGGTCGTGAAGGTGAGCGGATCGCACGCTTATCCTCGACCTCCACGCCAACGTTTACCTCCTCTGTGGGGGTGGATTTGGGATCCGTCGCAGGGTGTACGCGCACGATCATCTCTTGTGCGGTCACCGGTCTTGGAGTTGCGGCGCAATAGCATAAAGATAAGAACGAGTATGACAGCACCCGTGATCAAAAGTATGGGCGGTATGTTTTCGATCGTCTCGAAGATGGAATTCATTGCCGTGCTCCTTACAAGGTGTGAGTGATCTCCGGTCGCTATCATACGTGTGCGCTCAAGGTGGCGCAAGTGGTGCGGGGTAAGGTACAACCGCCCGAGGGCGGTTGTGATCTGCTACGCGCGTAGGTACTCCTGTGGCGCGGACGCGTTTGGGCGTGCAAACGATAGTGCGATGAGGTACGTTGCCACAAAGAGCACGCCGAGTGTCATCTGGAACATGATCACAACGAAGAATAGTGCCCAGAACACGACACGAAACTGTCGGTGCGCATTACCCAATGCAGTGCTGATGTTGGAGACACCGCGAATGTACTCGAAGTATGGGTCAAGAAACACGCGCCGATGTGCGTAGAGTATCAGTGGAACGGGGATATACACCGCAAAGGCGAGGGTGAAAGCGAACATATCGTCTCGGGCAACTCTTCCCAATGATACCGCATCGAAGAAAAGGTGTATCGCGAAATACATCCAGATCGCGAAAGCGCCCAAGATGACCGATGTGCGTGCGAGGGCGTACCGGTCCCATCCAAAATATGCTTGCGTATAGTCTGCCAGTCTACCCAAGATGTCGCAAAACCGGTGATCGAGATCGTACTTGCTGTACATGGTGAACACCTCTGTTTTTGGATCTGTCGCAACAATACGCGCAATGTATGCCGAGCACAATGCCTCTGGCCGCATGCCGGTCGTGTTGCCGTATGCTGCTTTTCCGGAACTTTTGATCATGTGACACGGATCTCGCAGTATTTTTCCTTCGGAAGATCTGTGTACCTATGACGAATTTGGTGCGCAGGTGTGCAGCACTTGCAGTCCTCAGTTGTGGATTATGTAGTGCGGCGGTATGATGTTTGTATGGATAAAGACCTGGAGGAACGACTGAGCTCGCTCGAGGATACGCTCGAGATGGTGCTCGAACGGCAAAAAGAGACCACCGACCTCATGCAGGGGTATCTGGAGAACATGACGGAGCTCGTGCGGGGTTTGCAGGGGCAGGTGGGTGATGTGGTAGACGAGGAGCATGACGAGGAGCCGGAGTATGTTTCCGTGATCACGGAAAAGCTGGACGAGTTGTCGGAAAAGTTCGATGACCTCGACCGAGCCAGGGGTGAGGCGTCGGAACCAGCGCCCGGGCGTACGGATGCGTAAGTGCGCGTTCGGTATGGCAGTATCCACCGTCTTTCATTAGCGCATGTTTCCGGCCTATCTTTCTTTGTCACTCTTCGCACTCTTCGCGTTCACCACGCAAGCGCTTGTGCCCCTGTGGGAGCGAGTGGGGAAAGATGAATCCGCCGTCACAGAACTTCCTCCCATTACGCTCACTTTTGTCGGCGACATGATGTTCGATCGGTACGTGCGCGAAAAGGCGGAGGTGAACGGCTATGATGTCATCCTTGAGAAGACGGCGCCGCTCTTTGCATCGAGCACTTACGTGTTCGGCAATCTTGAGGGACCGATCACCACCTTCGCGCCCGTCGCGGACTATCGCGACAGCGGGCCGGACCATTTCCGCTTTACGTTCGCCACGAAGACCGCGCGCGTGCTTCGCGAGCACCGATTCAGCGCCGTTACCCTCAACAACAACCATATCACCAACTTTGGGACGGAAGGAGTGGTGCAGACCAAGGAGTGGCTCGCGCATGCCGGTGTGGGCCACGTTGGTGCACCGGATGATCTGTACACTCCCTGGCGAACGGCGACCAGCGGCATTGAGATCGCTGTCTATTCGTACAGTCCATGGCACACAAAAGACTTTGAGCGCATGCGTATGAGCATCGGAGCCGAAGCAACATCGACGCTCGTCGTGGTGCTTACGCATTGGGGTGAAGAGTACGAGACGGTACCGAATGCAGCACAGGTTGCGCGTGGGCGTTCATTCGTCGATGCGGGAGCGGACCTTGTGATCGGCTCGCATCCGCATGTGATCCAGCGCAAAGAAGTATACAAAGGGGTGCCGATCTATTACTCGCTCGGCAACTTCGTGTTCGATCAGTATTTCTCGAGCGAGGTGCAATGCGGCGCGGTCGTTTCGTACACCCGTTTTCCCGACGGTGGTGCGACCACGAGTGAAGCGTTCATCGAACTGCGTAAAGACGGCACCACCGCCACCTCGTCATGTGCTTCGAGCGTTTTGGTGTTGTGACCAACGCAGGATGGAACACATCGTGTAGTGATGAAAACCGCATCATACGGTACTCGTGTTTCGGCCGTACCGGTAAAGAGTAAGAAATAATACCCTATGAAATCACCATGAACTCCGCCTGTACACCTTATGAGAAACCGCTCCAAGGGAGCTTGCCCGGTCTTAGTTTCTCAAAAGGTGTACAGACTCCGTGTCCCGGTGGTTAGTTGAAGATGGTATAAATAATGCTGGTTGTGGTGGGCTTGTTTTGTGTTTCGGAGTGCTGGGCGGGGTATTGCGTGGGTGCTATACTGGTTCAATGCAGCATCAAGAACATTGGCGACGGTTGCTGCTCCGCACCGAGGAAACGGCACGCCGCTACGAGGAGGCCTGTGCACAGCAGAAGGCCGACGGTGGGTGTCGTTTATGCAACGATCCCGAGTCGATCGAGGAGTACGCGCATTGGCGTCTCATGCCGAACAAGTTCCCGTACGATCGTCTCTTCGCGAAAAGCGACATGCTGGTGACTCGGCGTCATACCGATGAGTACGATCTTTCGGACGAGGAGCGTTCGGAGCTGCTTTCGCTCAAGGTGGGAGTGCTTGCCGACCGGTACGACTCACTGCTTGATCATTTGCCACGTCAAAAATCCATTCCGCACCACTACCACGTGCATCTTGTCTCGTTCAAACGACCGCTCTAAAATCGACCACCGCGTCAGTGCAGGTGATCCGAGTGGGGAGTGAACGGGTGCGGTGCGAATGTGGCGGGAACGGGTCGGCGCATCGTCCAACCAAGGTCTTGTCGTGCACAATGACCCGCAACGGCAGACGAGGGATTGCCTCAATGGGCCTGTGCGCCAGGAATCAAGGCGAAAAAACGGTAAAAAACTTGCATTGACAACAAACATGTGGTATAATATAAAAAGGTAAACGAACTGGAGTAGTAATTATGAAGTTTTTCGCACTCGCGACCGTGCTCATGCTGGCAGGTTGTCAGCATGTGCAGTACGTACCGTACGTTCCGCCCAATTCGCAGGCTGATTCGGCGCGGTACGTGAACGAGACGCTTCGGCCGGGACTTTTCCCATGGCTTGAGCACTGTCGGCGTTCGGCGTCAGCGACCGCCTACTCGACCGAGTCGAGAAGTGGTCATCAGTATCAGGCAAATCAGGTCTGTAAGGACCGTTAGGAGGTTCAGGTGAGAGCAATTATTCTTATCATCGTCTCGTTGCTTTTCGTGGGGTGCACCGGCATGGCGCCGAGGACCCCGCAGGAAGTGGCTGCCATGTGTCCCCCCGGTTCGCAAGCGGTAGCAGAAGCGGTCGCCGGCGAACGGGGACCATCGAACAAAAAGGCGATGCGAGTCGCTTGCGTGAGACCGGACGGGACCTATGTTGCCGCACGAGAAGCGGCGGTGAACGGGCCCAGAGGGTATCAGGCCAAGCGGGAAGAGGTGACGAACTTCGAACGCAAGAACACGTCCGTTGCGATAGAAAATAGGGCGCGGGGTGTTCATGCGGAAGCCGGATACTCCTACCGGAACCCGTTTTTTGGCCTGCGCGTGCAGGCTGGTACGGGTGGCGATCGTTACCCGTACGGGGGGTACCGCTCATTTCAGGACCGGAGAGGGATGTGCTATGTAGCACATAAGAACGGCCTCTCGGGGTGGTACCACAAGTCATCGGTGTCGCGCTCCGTCACAGAGAGTGCAAGGAGTGTGCGATGTTATTGAGCAAGCTCGACCATGGAGGGTCGGGCTTTTTCTTGTTCGGCATGGAGAGGACTCGGTCACGACTCACTAAGTATTTTGCTTCGTTCCTCGCAAAATTCCAAGTGGTCTCGAAGTTTTGCACTTGTTTTTGTAACTCGTTCCTCGTAACAAAAACTACGCCCGGCTCGGCTGTGCCTGCGGCACATGCCTCCGCCTTTCTCGTCCTCACGCGAGCAAAGCAGTTTGCTCGCTTCGTGCCCACTTGAACAAAAACGGCCGCCTTGCGAGGCGGACACGTTTTTGTATTCAAGTGGACTTTGACTTTGCTTTTATAAACCCCTTGATTGATGAGTTGGAGTATTTGGCGGAGGTTTTGAATGGGATGTATGGGAAAGCGACAGAAAATAAGAAATGAAAATGCCCGCCCTGTGGTGAAAGGCGGGTACAAAGCACAAGTGCATTTTCGCACATACAGTCATCGAAACAGTGGCGCACGTCCTGTGTTCTCAAGACTCACTTCGTTGCCGATCATTTTTCGTTTAGCAAATGTGTATATGGTCGGCGGGAATATGTCAAGCAGGTTGCCCTGTATACCACGAAAGCGAGACTGTATTCTTTCAGCGACCTCTTCAAAGGTGTGTTGTGGGTACAGTGCAACAAACACCTTCACCATGCGTGCGATAAGGTAGTCACCAATAAAGTGGTCAAAGACCAAACTATATTGTTCTTCTTTGGTTGAGTAGTGTTCGCGTCGAGGAAGTTGGTGATGCGGTGATGTGTCCATCCGTGCGCCTAAAAGGTGAGGGTATATCGGGGTGCCACATAAACAGTGCGCCACCACCACCAAATATCGCTTCTCGCACTTCTGGTGAAGGCATATCCTCAAAAACCGTTACCTCATCGCGGTCTACTCGAACGAAAGGCACTCCAAATTCACGCATACCACATTCTGGCGAGTATCGCGGGTCAACGTCGGAAAAGTGAGTAAAGTCACCCTTCGCATCGTTAACGTATCGTTCGAGATACAGGAAACCTGCTTCCCGAATATGTGTATTGGAAACACCGACAAGAAGTTGATCGAGTCGCATTGCGTACACTCATTGTTGAGTTGAAAAGAACCACCGCTAGAGGATACTAGCGGTGATTATACCGTACCATGAACGTGTAAGAAGTCAAACACTGCATCTGCAAATGCCTTGTGCGCTTCGGCTGACTCTACTCCATATAGTGTTCGAAAATCGTGGTTTGCACCCAAAACAACACGAGACGATGTGTTTGCATGTGTGGCGTGCTCAAGAATCTTAAACGAGGATTCCTTCGGGACGATGGTGTCTTTTTCCCCGTAGAGTAAGAACATGTCGCCGGTGAATTGCTGTGCGACGGAAAGCAATGTGCTCTGTTCGGGCATTGTTGAGACAATAGGCTTGCTCGAGTTTCCCCTGCTCGAAGGTGGCGCACACAGAGAAAGTTTTTTTATGTTTGGGTATTTCGAAGTCAACATAAGTGCGAGCGTGCCACCAATCGAGGTGCCGTGCACATACAGTGTGACCTTCGCACTGTCACATCCAAACAACTCTTCCGCATGTTCCGTCACATATGACGCAACCATCCGCAGGTCATCAAGTTCGTCGCTAAATGACTTGTCACCGAACGCCCTTTTGCGGTCTTCAAAATTGCTGTCTGCCGAAAACGTGAAGTCTCGTGAGGAGTTATAAAACACCACATGACTCACGTTATGTTCAATCAACATGTCACCAAGTACGTTCACTGCACACGCATGTGAAGGGTCAAAAACACCGAACAACCCCTTGCAGATAATGGTGACTACCGGTGTCGGTTGAGTGGGTGCGTATAAATACACATCCACTGGTTTGTCGTGGTAACTTCCATGAAGTTGCACATGTTTCATTGTCTTTTTCTCCAAAGTCATCTGAATTGCAGAGTATAGAATTTGAATAATGAGTCAAGGATGTGCCTACTTGAACAACTCGCGTATTGCTCGTCGGGTTTCGGATTGGGGGACCATTTGGAAGTCGTATTGCGAGAAGGTTTTGAGGGTGCCTGCCTTACGCTTCGCACTCTCGGTCATTTTTTGAAATACAAGCTCTTTGTATTTGGTGTCGAGGTTTTCCGCGAGTTGGTCCCCTTTGCTTTCGAGGATATACACGAGTTCCACCTTTCCTTCGTCGTTTTGTTTGGCAATCACAAAGTCGGGGTATATCTTATTTTTCCGCCACGCTTGTATGTGGTAAAAACTATCTTCCACTTTGTTACGCATCCACCACAGTACCTTGTCTTGTTTGCCGAGTTCTTCCACGATCTGCTTTTCAAGGTTGTTCATGGTCACAAAGTCTACCGCACCATGCAAAGACTTCGGGTCGGTGCGTATGGGGACCATCTTTTTCGGGTCGTCTTCGCTCTCTTTGGCGGGAGCATTGTACTTTTCGGGTACGTGGTAGCCACCTTCTTCAGTGATAGCCAGAAATACCGTACCATCCTCCACAAGGGCATTAAATACCGCGAGCTCTTCGGTGTGGCACACTTGCTTCACAAAGGACGCAAGCTCATGCGCTATGTACCCAAAGTCGCTTTCTATGATCTCGCGTGAAAATGTCTCTGAAAGCCCCGCTACGACGCGCTCGACAAAAGAAAAAGCAACAAAGGGGTTGGTGATGTGTTCGGAAACGATTTGTGTGATGATGTACTCATCGCCACCCTCCACACCCTCTTTTTCGTAGGCGGTCCCGTCACCTTGGTACGTGTCACCGAGGAAATACTGCAAGTCTTTACCGCGCACTTTTTGCTGTCCGACACTTGCACGCAATGTTTGAAGGAGTGGGGCAATGTCTACCGTGTGCCAATCTATCCGTGGCAAGATGTCGGAGCGGTAGGAAAGTACCCGCACGCGTTTGCCGTCTTGTATGTGCCACAAGGGAAGGGCGAGTGACGAAGCGTACTTCCTTTTGAAGTGTGGCTGTATGGGAAACGCCCGCCATGCAAGCTCTCGCCCGCTTGGTCCCGACGTACCACGTACGGTGTCCACGACGTCCTCAAGTCCGTCCGCCTCAAGTGATTTTTTAATGCCGTGCAAAAGCTCTTGCCCGTCGCTATGGTTGAAAAACGTGTAGCACTGATCAAGCTCCGGTACGCCCGTCCTCTTGGTGTATGGCTGGCGCAACACACGCCCTACGAGCTGGGTGAGTGCGGTCACGCTACGTGAAGCAGACACCACCCCGAGTACATAGGCAAACGGGCAGTCCCACCCCTCCATGAGTGCCTGTTTGGTGATGATGTAGCGTATTTCACAGGTGTCTGAAAGGAGTACCTCATCTTTGAGCTCATCGACGTACGAGGACTTTATAGCTATCTGTGAGGCGGGTATGCCCAGTTCCGAAAGGTAGTCTTTTATGTCGTCGGCGTGTACGTGCATACCGTCACGCTTATCCTTTCCCGTGCGTTCTGCCTGTAAAAGGGCAATAGGGCGTATGTAGTCACCGCGCGCCTCACCGTGTCGCTTTGCAATCTTTTCGAGTTCATCGCGTCTATCCCGCACATCATGAATAAGTTCGCGCCAGTTGTCGTTTTTTTCGGGGCGGACGTTTATCGGGAGCTTGATCATTTCATCGCGGTACAGGTCCATGCCTTTTATTTTTACGAGCACATTCATGTCGGGCTTGGGGGTGGCGGAAAGTCCCACGATACAGCGCGGGTTTAAGGAGTCGAGTACTTTCCTTTGTGCGTCGGTATACACTTTGTGGAACTCATCGACGACAAAGAGTGGGTTGCATACACGTACGACATTGCCGAGACTTGTCTTCAGGGAAGGTATACCGAGGAAGTCATCTTTGAAGCACTCAAGCGAAGGGTACGCCTCCAAAAGTGCCACTATCTTTTCCCGCTCATGTTCGTGAGGGAAAAAGTCCATGAACACACCCGAGTCTTTGAACACTTTCAAGTTTTCTTTACTCTCTTGGTTTGCCGACTGTATCATGAGCATGAGCACCACCAAGTTTTCTTCTATATCTTGATAGCGTAGCGTGTCGCTTTTTTCCACTATGCGCGTACGGTCCCCGCTCATTTGGTCTAATATTTGGCGGTATGGGTTTGTTTTGTCTTGTAGTTTTTCTATGGTCTGGCGGTATATCGCTTCGGAGTGCACGATCCATACCACGAGCCCTTTGCTTTTTTCCAAAAACTGCTCGTGAAATAGTTCAATAGCCTTTACCCCGAGGAGTGTCTTTCCGCCACCTGTCGGCACTTGCAGACACAGGCGCGGGTACAGCGTACCGTCTGCCGTGGCGGGTAGGTCCCGAAACGCGTCACCTTGAAACGTGTCGCCGTATGCTTTGTGGTACAGGGTACGCAAGGGCGGGGCGTCCGCCTTGAGGTCGTGTACCATGTCGGAGAGTCCCGCTTGTGTAAGCTTCGCCACCTTTTCCTCATGCGCGCCGAGCTCACTTTTCCAAGCACGGAAAAATGCTTCAAGCTCGTGCACTACTTTTTGTTGCGAACTTTTGAGGAGCATGATTATTTTCTCTGAAAGAGGGCAAAGGGTATTTGTACAAAGGAAATACCGCGTGCATCAAGCTCATCTTTGTCGATAAAACAGGCGGGTGCGTACACTATCTTTTTACCTTCGGTGTCTTGCACGAGGTCAAGCCAGTCGCGGGTGAGGGCGAGGGTTTTCAACCCTTCGAGCGTGTCTTTGTACAAACAGTACACGCGGGTGTGTTTGGTACCCGAGACTATCTCCCATGTGGCGTTTGGCTTCTTTACTTCCTCTATGGGCTTGCCGGTCGCGAGATAGTGTACGTATTTGGCGAAACTCTCCCATGAGGGCAAGTCTTTGCCTTTCAGTATGTCCCGCGCGTTTATGGAAGGACCGAGGGTGTAGTAGGTGAAGCCCACGTCGAGCTTGTCGCGTTTGATCACGCGACGTACACGTTCAGCGGTTGTTTTGTTTGCATAACTCTCTGTTTCGACAAGAATGTACTTTCTATCGCCACCGTCTTCTTTGTTGAGCTCTAGTATAGCTTGTGCAGTGGTGCCAGAGCCAGCAAAGGAGTCAAGGATAACATCCTTGTCAAAAGTAACTTGTTGCATGAGAGTCTTGATAAGGGATACTGGTTTTGGGAAAGGAAAAGTATCATCGTCGAGTATTTCTCGAACTTCACGAGTGCCGTGTAATGTGTATCCGACAGATTCATTAAGTATAGTTGAAAATCCTGTATTTTTGTCTGCCAATTCCGAAAAAAATTTCTTCTCTCTTGGTCGTCCCTCCACTTTGCGAGGAAATATTATTCGACTGTCTTCAATTTTACCTTTCATTGTTTCTTTTGAGTATCGCCATCCAGTGTCCTTTGGACATGAGTAACTTTGTCCAGTTTTTGGGTCAATAATCGGGTAGTGTAAGTTGGGTCTTTGTGATTCATTTGCAAGTCCAAGAATACTGTTACTCATCCATATGCCACGTTCGTCATTGTCTGGGTTTGAATATTTGCCAATATCAGAAGGCTTACCCTTGAATGAAAGCGTATCATTCTTGCCATAAACAAGAATATACTCATGGTCGTTAGATACTTTGTTGATATTCCTACTGTCAACAATCTGTCTACTTTTCCAAATCAATGTGGTTAAAAAGTTTTTATCGCCAAATACTTCATCTAGTAGAATTTTCAATCTTGATTGTTCTATATCGTCGATACTGATGAATATGACACCATCTTCTGCCAACAACTCCCGTAAAAGTTTGAGACGCGGAGTCATCATGCACAGCCACTTGTCGTGGCGGGTGAGGTCTTCACCCTCTTTGCCGACCGTTTGCCCGAGCCAGTCTTGTATCACAGGACTGCTCACGTTGTCGTTGTATACCCACCCCTCATTGCCTGTGTTGTAGGGTGGGTCGATGTAGATACATTTCACTTTGCCTTGATATTTAGGAAGAAGTGCTTTCAAGGCAAGGAGGTTGTCGCCTTCGATGATCATGTTTTCGTGTTCACCCGCGCCCGCAAGCGAGGACTTCTTGTCTTTATCGAGCGTGTGGTAGGGCACCGAGAGGTGGTGGTTCCATACCGCCGTTTTGCCTTTGAAGTTGAGTGATGCCATGGTGTGTGTATTATGGCACAAGTATACCACAGGGTTTGCGTGTGACCCGAGAGGACTCGACGATGTGTCACTAACCGCTTTTATACTAGACCCGAGAGGACTCGTCCCGCTTTTTCTAATTCGCTTCGCTCATAAGAACGCTGGACGCGGCTCGCAGCCCCATTCCGCTTCGCTACATGGGGACCCGCTGCTCCGCCGTTCGAGTCCTCTCGGGTCCTACCGGAACGCAACAAAACCGAAGCGTTCGCTTCGGTTTTGGCGTCCGGTGGACCCGAGAGGACTCGAACCCCCTACCTCCTCAGTGCAAATGAGGCGCTCTACCAGGTGAGCTACGGGCCCGGTGATAAGAAGGTGAGCGAACCGTTCGTTCGCACCCTCAACAGAACGAATAGTACAGAAATTTTCCCGGATGCGCAAGGAGCGCAAGTGTGTGTCCAAGTGCGTGCACTAGACGAGTGAACGTATGTCCGCTTCGAGTTGTGGGAATGTGGGAGTGTTGAAGTGCCCCATGTTCTCACAGGTGCGCACTGTCGCGTCGGTGAGTTTGCGCGCGTAGAGCTCCACGTGCGTGTAGGGCACCACCGGGTCGTCGGTGCTGTGGTAAAGGAATATGCGACCCGCCCGCGCCTCGAACACCCGCAGGTCTTGCGGGGGCACGAACTCGCCCAGTGATTCGTCCAGATCGGTATCTTGAAATGGCGCCGCAACAAGCAGGGTCGCGGTGATCCGCACCGGAAGCTCGTGTTCCGAGAGGTACCGCACCAGGAAGACGCCACCCAACGAGTGGCCGATCAGTATGAGACCGTCGTTGAAGAGCGGTAGTATGCGTGAGAAGTAGAGTTCCCACTCGGTGTACACCGCGTTCGTGCCGTTCGGCATATGTGGAGCGAACACATCGAACGAGGGGCCGAGCGTTTCCGCGAGATTGCTCTTCCAGTCTCGTAGGGATCGCACTCGGTCGAGTGTGAGAGTCTTGGTGCGGAGGAAGGCAAGATACTCTTCGTGGGAAGGGAATGTGGTGCCCCCGTGGATATAAAGCAGTTGTTGCGTTCTTTGCATAAAGGGAAATGGTTATCTACTGGCGCTCGCGGGAGCTTTCGATCAGTGCGCCTGCAGTGATCATGATACCACAATTCATTACGTGGTACGGAGCAGGTTCGTGGTACACTGTAATGAATGGTCATGGCGACCGAACACCCTGTTGGGTTATTAAGGGTATCAATACTCACATACTGTCTATATGGAACACATCAAATCCAATGTCGGCCTGTATGTCATCCTCGGGATCGTGCTGCTCCTCGGAGTCGTGTCGGGGATCGTCATAACAACACAGCACTCCGATGAAGGGTCCGAAACAAAAAAGGACGACCCGGTTCCGGGCGGGGAGGACGCGTCGCGGTCGATCGAGGTCGAGCTTGCTTGCACGAACGAGTATGCGATGCGTGCGACCTACTCAGAGCCGGATGCCCGAGGGGTGATGCAAAAGCTCACCTTGACCGTAACCCAAGGGGAAGTCGCGACCCTGCACGTGATGACGCCCGCCCGTTCCGGAAGCGGATCACGGTTCGAGACCTCGGATGGCGTGTATGCGCTCTGGGAACACCAGGATGAGTTTCGGTACATGGTGAATGATGTTGATACTGCGGTGTGTCACAGGGTTGATCTTTCGCAAGACACCGGTGCCGTGGGCGATGTCTCGGAAGACGGCCTTACCGGCAGGGTGTGGGTATTTGCGGATGCGGCGACACCCGAGGGCGGTGTGTTTCGACCCAAGGTGGCGGGTGCGTTCACGGTACGATTCGAAGCGGATGGAACGGTGGCCATGGGCACCGATTGTAACAATGCGAGCGGTGAATATACACTGTCAGGAGATATGCTTGCCGTGAAGAACATCGCAAGCACCATGATGTACTGCGAAGGTTCTGAAGAAAGCAGTTTTCTGTCTCTCATCACATCGGTCGAGCGGTATACCCTTGAGGGTGATACACTCCGACTCATCCTCGCCGGAGGTTCGGGCGAGATGCGCTTTCGTTAACATTCTTCCGTTGTGTCCATCGCATATACTCGTCTGTGTCGTGTAAAAAACCGAATGCTTTTTTTCGCGCTCATGGGTGCGATGTTCGTGACGGCTGCGCCCGGAGTGCACGCGCAAACGGAAACGGTACACGACGACTTGTCGGGTGTTGAGCGAGCAAAGGTGGTGCGGGTCATGGAGAGTGAGACGCGTCTCATACCGGGCACCGAAACCCCGCACCGGTACCAAACACTCGAGGCGGAACTTTTGACCGGTACCAAAGCGGGAGAGCGGGTGGTCGTGGCGAACGATTTTCTCGAGCTTGAACCGAACGACCGCTTTTATGTCATTCACTATACGGATGTTGACGGGACGGAGACGTACTCGGTGCAAGACGTTGATCGACGAGGCGCGCTGGTGCTTCTCCTCGTGCTGTTCGTGTGCATGATCGTTGCGTTTGGCGGATGGTACGGCGTACGTGCGCTCGTTTCTCTTGCCGCCTCCCTCTTCGTGCTCGCGTACGTGCTCGTGCCCGGGCTGGTGGCGGGGTGGCCTCCGCTTGCAACATCGTTCGCGGTCGCCGGAGCGGTGCTCGGTGGAGCGATCTTCATGACGCACGGCTTCAACCGAGAATCGGTGATCGCATTTTCCGGAACCCTTGCCGCCGTCGGTGCGACGCTTCTTTTTGCGGCATGGTCGGTGTCTTTCGCTGCGCTTTCCGGCTTCTCCGCCGATGAGAGCGTGTACCTCAATTTCAACACACGCGGGGCGCTCGACCTGGTCGCGCTTTTGGTCGGAGGTATTGTCATCGGTGCGATCGGTGTGCTTGATGATGTCGCCATCACCCAGGTCGCGGTGGTACGTGAGTTGCTCGCGAGCGCGGGGCACGAAGGGCGTGCGCATGTGTTCGTCCGTGCACTGCGGGTCGGCAGGGAACATGTCGGTGCGGTCGTGAACACGCTCGCGCTCGCGTATGTCGGAACATCGCTTCCGCTCGTGCTGCTTATGCACCTCTATCCCGCCACCGACAGCGCGCTTTTTAACATGGAGGTGTTCGCGGTCGAGATCGTTCGTACCATTGCCGGTTCTTTCGGTATCGTCCTTGCGGTGCCGCTCGTGACCCTGCTTGCGGTACGATTCCTGCGCCCGCAAGAACACTTGTCCGTGGGATCGAGAGTGGTACACTGAAGCGGCAAGATCGTGCTGTGCACCGCGTTCGGTGCGACATCGCGCGAAGCGCACATCACGGCGATGTGCATGAGTGGTTAATGTAACGTGCAATATGAAATCTTTTCTCGATGAGTTCAAAGCGTTCGCGATGCGGGGCAATGTGGTCGATCTTGCGATCGGCGTGGTCATCGGTGCGGCGTTCGGCAAGATCGTCACATCGCTCGTCGACGATGTGATCATGCCGTTCTTCGGTTTTCTTACGGGCGGTATCAACTTCACCGGGCTCGCCTGGACCCTGCGCGAAGCGTCGGGGACAGTGCCCGCGATCGTCTTCAAGTACGGAGTCTTCTTGAATGCGGTCATCAACTTCCTCATCATCGCATTCGCTATTTTCGTCGTGATGAAACAGATGAATCGCTTCATGAAGAAGCAAGGTGAGAAGAAGACAGAGGAAGCGCCAAAACCGAGCAAAGAGGAAGTGTTGCTCACGGAGATCCGCGACCTCCTGCAAAAGGGTGCCGGTTCTTCAAAGTAATCTTGAATACCCGGTATGAACAAACAAGTACTCATGGGCACCGTGGCGGTCACACTTATTTTCGGGGGGTTTTTCACCTACGCATCGCTTCGGCTTGTGAACGCTCCCACAGAGACGGTCGTTCCTTCCGCCGAAGACCCCTCGCTTCGACCCGTGGATGCTCCCGTAAGCGAGGTCGTACAGCAGAACGGCTCCGCAGAGGATCGCTATCGGTTGGATGAAGAGGATGATGACAGGGACGAGGGGTCTTCCGAGTCGGAAAAAGATGATGATGACGACACCCCAAAGGAAGAAGAGGTGACACCTGCCGAAAAGAAGGTCGAACCCGCGACAAGCGGCACGGCCGGAAGCAGCACTGCGACACCTGTCCAACCGGCGGTCGCACCGCAAGTAACCGCTCCATCGGGGATCACCCTCGCCGAAGTCGCCACACACGGTTCCGAGGCGAGTTGCTGGATGGTGATCCGTGGCAAGGTGTACGACGTCACTTCCTACATCGGCAAACATCCGGCGGGGAAAAGCAGTATCCTCAAGGGGTGCGGAAAAGATGCGACGAGCATGTTCGAGGGGGTGAAGGGGCACCTGAAGCAAGCGACGCTCAATCTTTTACCCGGATACTATAAAGGAGAGCTTGCTTCTTAGAACGCATGTCCCGCGATACGTTGCACAAGGTGTTTTGGAACGGGCTATTCGTCGCCAATCTGTACGCGATCGGGTATATATGGTTTCTGGGGAGTGCGGACCTCCTCCGTGGCGACACCTCGGATGTCCTCGTGGCGCTCGGGCGATTTGCCGGTCTTCTGCTCCAGTACCTCATTCTGGTCGAGCTTGTGCTCGTGAGCCGTCTGCCGGCGCTGGAACGACTGTACGGCTTCGATAAACAGAATGTGGTGCATCGCAGGATCGGCTACTTTCTGATCGGTTTCCTCCTCGCACATCCGGTGCTTCTTTCCTTCGGGTACGGCCTCGGTATGGAACGAAGCGCTTCGGAGCAGTTCGCACGCTTCGTGTCCGACTGGGACGGTGTCATGGCGGCGACTGTCGGAGTCGTACTCATGGTTGTGGCGGGTACCCTTTCGATGCCGAAGGTGCGCAAGTTGGTGTCGTACGAGTTTTGGTATTTTTCCCATGTGCCACTGTACCTTGCGGTGGCACTTGCGTTCGATCACCAGCTCTCTTCGGGTGATGTGGCGCAAGGAGGGCCGTTTGCTTACTGGCTTGTGATCAATTTCGCGGTGTTCGGTGCGGTCTTGATCTATCGATTTTTAGTACCCTTGTATCGGAATTGGAGGCATCGCTTTCGTGTTGCGCGGGTCGTGCGCGAGACGGACGCGGCGGTGTCCGTGTATCTCACCGGCATCCGGATGGGAGAGTTTCGGTTCGAAGCGGGGCAGTGGGTGCGTGTGCTCTTCATGCAACGGACGATGTGGCACGGGCACCCGTTCTCTCTTTCCGCGCCGTACGACGGAAAGGAGCTTCGACTCACGATCAAAGCGCTCGGCGATTGGACGAGTAGGGCGGGCGAGCTGTGTAAGGGGGTGCGGGTGTGGGTCGAAGGACCGCTCGGTACGTTCACGCTCTCTCACGCAAAGACTCGGAAGTACCTCTTCGTTGCGGGAGGGATCGGGATCACTCCCATCGTTGCCATGCTGCGCACGCTTTCTCCGGATGCGGACGCGATCTTTCTGTACGGTGTGCGTGCTCGCAAAGACCTCCTGTTCACCAAAGAGCTTTCGAAGTGCTCCGTTCGGGGTACGGTCTTCCTTTCCGACGAATCGGTCGAGGGGTTCGAGGTCGGCAGGATCACTGTGGAGCGCATCCATACGGCATGCCCGGATATCCTTACCCGCGATGTGTATCTTTGCGGGCCTCCGGCAATGGTCAGTGGATTAAAAAGGGAGCTTATCGAGGCCGGTCTTCCGTACGAACAGCTTCATTTCGAAGCGTTCGGCTAGGGTCGCACAGTTCGGAACACCCGGTGTGGCGAATATGATGCGATGAGCAGTGTTCATGCTACCGTTGCGCACTTTGTGGTGACACGGTATCGTACCGTGCATGGAATGGCAAAAGGTACAATCGGTATTGGCGCACGAGCCGAAGTTTCGGATCGAGCAGGTACGCAAGGCGGTCTTCGTCGATCTTGTGGAAGATTGGAGCCGAGTGACGGTGCTTCCCGCACCTTTGCGCGAGAAGCTCTCCGAGGAGTGCCCGCTTACGATACCTGCGGAGAAGTTGGTATCGGCCGATGGTAAGACCGTGAAGGCGCTTATCGCTCTTGCGGACGGTAAACGCATCGAGACCGTGCTCATGCGCCACGGTGACCGCAACACGGTGTGCGTGTCGACGCTTGTCGGGTGCCCCATGGGGTGCACCTTTTGTGCGACCGGCACCATGGGGATGGTGCGCAAGCTCGCCGCCGACGAGATCGTGTTGCAGGTACTCTATTTCGCGCGGTACCTTCATGCGGAACATGCTCGTGTGGGCAGTGTGGTCTTTATGGGGATGGGTGAGCCCTTTTTAAACTACGAGGCGGTGATGGAGTCGATACGCATACTGAACGATCCGAAGCTATTCTGCATCGGCGCGCGCCACATCTCCATTTCGACCTGCGGTATCTTGGATGGGATAGCGCGGCTCGCCGAAGAGGACCTGCAGGTGAATCTCGCGATATCGCTTCACGGAAGCAACGATGCCGTGCGTGCAAAACTTATGCCGATCGCACGCACGTACCCCATTGCGGATCTGCTCAAAGCGGTCGACGCCTATACCGCAAAGACCAAACGCAAGGTGATGTTCGAGTACTTGCTTGTCGACGGAGTGAACGATGCGGACGAGCATGCACGAGAGCTTGCGGTGCTCATGAACCGGCCACTCTCCATGGTGAACTTGATCTCATACAATCCGACGGGAAAGTACACCGCCTCGAGCGAAAAGCGGATCGAGCATTTTCGAGATATCTTGCGCAGTGCGGGAGTGGAAGCGACCATCCGTTTCCGATTCGGGCGTGACATCGAAGGGGCGTGCGGGCAGCTTGCGACCGAAAAGGTTGTGGACACAAAAAACAATCCGCCGGCGTGAGCCGACGGATAGATGGAATATTTCTACGGTTTCTACGGGATGATGCACTTTATTATGCCGCATCCCACCTGCAAATTTAGTACCCCCCCGTCTTTTTCTCTGACCTGTGCGTTGCAGTTGTTGTGAACGCAATTGATGACCTGCACCTGCTCCGGGGGCACCTCGTACAAGTCGGAGAGATAGTCAGCTGCCCTCTGTGCGGGCGGAACTACCGTGCGGTAGAAGAGCGCCCACACGAATACAGCGATCACCATGATCAGCGCGATGCTAATCAAAGAAACTTCGTTGGTTTTTCCCACTGCGTCACCTCTTTTGATTGCTTAAACTCTTTAGATTATAACATTAATCTATTATCTTTGCAATACCACGTGCTCACGATAGCCACTCGTCTGCGGGACTTGAGAAGTCGATGGTATGGAAAAGTGAAAGAGAAATATTTACGCTCGCGTAGTACACTGTATCCGTGGAACAATGTGATGGACAGACCGACGAAGAACTGATGAGGCGCGTGCCGGACGAACGCGAAGTGTTTGCGTGCATCATTCGTCGGTACGAGGACAAGCTCCGGCGTTATTTGAAGCGCGTGATGCCGTGGATGGGAGATGAGACCGAAGATGTGCTCCAAGAGATCTTCATCAAAGTGTACGTGCATGCACGCGGTTTTGATACCACACTCTCGTTCTCTTCATGGGTGTATCGGATCGCGCACAACGAAGCGGTGAGCTGGTTGCGCAAGAAAAAAGCCCGGCCGGAGACGGTCGAGTTGGGTGAGGACGAAGTGCAGACCTTCCTTGAGAGTGTCGAGGTGGCGCGTGACCACGCGGAGGAGCGTTTGACCCGCGATGCGGTCGCTCGAGTACTTGCGCGTATGCGGGAGAAGTACCGTGCGGTGCTCGTACTGCGCTTCTTGGAAGGCAAAACGTACGAGGAGATAGGTGACATTCTCACCGTACCGAACGGGACCGTTGCCACGTTGGTGCACCGAGCAAAAAAAGAATTTAGCAGTCTATATGACACCCACCATGCTTGATCGAACATCACTTGCCGAACGTGTCTTCGAGACCATCGACACGCGCGGTGTGGAGCCGAAGCCGCACTGGCATTTTCTACTCCACGAGTGGGTGGTATGGGGAATCGCATGCGTCATGTTCCTCTTGGGAAGTGTCGCGACGGCGCTTTCGTTGTATATTGTCGAGGCTTCCTTCTTTGTTGAACGTCACATCGCACAGACGGACCTCGGCCGCATTTTCGGGATGTTGCCGTGGGTGTGGTTGGTGCTTATCGTCGTGGCGGTCGCGTATGCGGTGTACGCCCTCTCGTCGACCGAGCATGGGTACCGATGGCACGTCGGCTACTTGGTACTCGCGGCACTTTTTTTGAGCGTTTGCGCAGGATATGCGCTCAACCGGTTCGGTATGGGTGAAGCGATCGATCGGTACTTGCTCACCCAGGTCGCACTGTACCGTCCGATGTCCGGCTTTTTTCCCGAGCACTGGATGAACGTCTCCGAGGGAAGGTGGGTGGGTGTGGTCGCAGACGAGGTCGACCCGAACGTCTTCGTGCTACACTCCATCGATGGGACGGTGTGGAACGTGCGGGTGACCGACGAGACCGTGTACCGAGGATTACAAGACGTCCATGAGTATATGCGGGTGCGGGTGGTCGGCACCAGCACCGAAGAGGGTATGTGCGAAGCGTACGAGGTGCACACCTTCCGCGGCCGCGGGGGAGGGATGCGCCGAGAACATGCCCAACCTGTGCTCTTGTTCACCTTTTGATCCAATCCCATACCATATTCAACTAACCTGCAGGATGCTCCGCCGGCATGCTTCACAAGAGACCTTCTAGGGCGCTTACCCGGTCTTAGTCTCTTGTGAAGCATCCCGGCTTTGCCCATAATCGTATTCCTTGTGGTCAGTTGGGGGGAACAATGGTCCTTTGAAGGGTTCCGTGATGGTGCCGAGGTGGTACCCTTCGATTCGTGCGGTCACATCATAACGAGTCTCCACACCTCGTCGATCTCTTCTCGTGCAGTGGTCGGGGCATCACCGCTTTGGTGCACCTGACACGCGCGCCCACCAGTTCGTCATGGGACAGTTACCGGTGATACCCGCACGAACAAGTCCGATGCCCATGAGGCCCGGGAGTACGAGCGGGTACCATTGTTCGGTGATCGCGTATGCCGCAAGAGAAGTAAGTATGATGATGCCGACGGTCAAGTGGGTCTTTTGCAATGGGTTCATAATGTGAGTGGTGTGAAGGGTGTTAGTTATATCAACCTAAGAAACCATCAGGAACTCCGCCTGTACACCTGTTTGAGAAACCGCTCCAAGGGCGCTTGCCCGGTCTTAGTCTTTCAAAAAGGTGCACTGGCATCGTGTCCCATTGGTTAGTCGAATATGGTATTAATCGATCGAGAGCGCTTCGAGCGCTTGGGCGATATTGCGACTTCGTTCGGGCTCCGGCAGGTCTGCGCATGTGATGATCTGTGAAGAGATGTACAGCTCCCCGACCTTGCGGAGCGCGCCTCGTGCCGCGCGGATCTGGGAGACGACCTCCTTACATCCGTACTGTTCGGGTGATTCGAGCATGCGGCGTATCGCCTGTATCTGGCCACTCGCACGGTTCAGGCGGTGTGCGATACGGTCCATCGATACGGTATTTTTGTGCGGTACTGGGGCATTCATAGGTACTGGTATGGGTATGTTAGATTAAATCTTGTAATTCTGTTTTAAATAATAAGTATTCATCTATTGACAGCAGTATACCCCATTGGGTATACTGCCGCAACTATGCTTGATACACGCATCTTGCGATCCTTCGCTCTGGTGAGTACACACCGAACGGTCGCACTCGTGAGTGCTGCGGCTCTGTTCGCAGTGGTTCTTTTTGTTGCACTTCCCGACAAGAGTCGCGTGGTGAGCGACGACCAGACGGTGCCCACCCATATCCTTGTCCGTGCGGAACGGATACCGCTTCCGTTCGAAGGCGTCTTGGTATCAAAGGAGGATGCCGTACTGGCGTCACAGGCGCAGGGTCGCTTGAGCGACTTACCGGCTCGCGAGGGATCGGTGGTGCATGCCGGCGACGTGCTTGCGGTCGTTGGTCAACCGGTGCTTGCGGCTCAGCGGTCGACGCTGGTCGCCAAGATACGGCTCATGGAAGAGCAACGTGGACTGGTGGAAGCTGAGCGCGACACCGCTTTGGTGCTCGCGGCGAAGGCGGCGCAAACGAATGCGACCGTTGGTACCGCACAGGTGGCACTTACCGATGCGCAGGTGAGCACGGCGGCAAAGGCGCTGCGCGTGACCCTCACACAGCAGTACCTTTCCGCAACCGAGGCGCTGAAATTCCTTGCAGACACCGCGGCCCTTTCAACAAGCGAAGTTTCCGAGCTTCGAGTGAAGGCGGCCCGTACGCTTGCCGGCTCCGAGCGTGCGAGCTACTTGGGTCAGCGGGTCATGACAGGTGGAAGAGATCGCGGTCTGTATGATGATCTGCAGGCATTAAAAACGGATGAACCCCAGGTACTGCTCGATCTTTCTCAGCGCTTGCTCGACGGTCTTTCAACACTCGCCCGTGCGTACGAATCGGCCGAACGTAAGGCCTACGAGCGTACCAGTGCTTTGAGCGAAGGTGAGCGTGCACAGTACAACACCTACCGCAATGCGGTGCGGACCGCACAGGCGTCCGTGGAGGGCGCGCAGGGTATGCTCCGTACCGCGCTTGAGGCACACGAACTTGCGGTCGCAACTGCGGGTGGAACACGAACGGTTCGTGATGCGGAACTCGAGCAAGCGAAAGTGGTGCAGGCCGGAGAGATGCGCGTGAGCGGAGCGACGCTTGCGAACCTGTATGCCGAGCTGCGCGCACTCGACGCTTCACTCGGGGAAGCGGTCGTGAAGGCGCCCTATACGGGTACGATCGTGGAGACATTCGTCGACCCCGGCACCTATGTGGCACCCGGAACACCGCTCGTGCGCATACAGAGCGCGACCGGTCTCGAGGTGCGTGCTACGATCCCGGGGCGTTATCTGTCTCGAATGACGATCGGTGCGTCCGCGACCTTTCGCGATGGGGGAGCTGGAGTGCTTGATCGGATCTCACCGCACGTCGATGAACGTACGGGCGGGGTGACCGCATACATCGTGCTCAATGCGGTGGAGGCGCCGTATACCACCGGGTCGCACATCCGTGGCGAGCTTGAGCTTGTGGTCGATAAGGATGAGGACGGTGTGTATGGCATCCCGCACCGGTACCTCTCGTTCGATTGGAGCGGGCCCGTGGTGCGTACCGAAACGAATATGACACTGCCGGTCACGATCGTGCGTGACATGGGACAGGTAGTGTACGTGACCGGTCGGGACCTTGTAGACGGCCTTGCGCTTGTCCCGTAGGTGCGGCTCTTGCGAGAAAGGATGCGAAAAAGCTGTGGTATGAAGCATGAACAGTCACCATTCGGTCGGAATAATGAAGAAGGGGTACCGACGACCTTGGTGCATGACACGGTTTCCGATTCGAGCGAGGGTTTGAATTGGACGGGCAAGCTTGCGGAGACGTTCGTCATGAACCGTTCGCTCTCGTTGTTGATCGTGGGACTCGCACTTGCCTTTGGAGTGTTCGGCTTTTTGGCAACGCCGAAGCAGTATAATCCTCAGATCACGCGTCCCGCGTTCATCGTGGAAGTGTCGTATCCCGGTGCGACCGTAGATGAAGGGTACCGATTGGTTGCGACGGAACTCGTGGAAAAGGTTCAAGCTCTCGCGGGTGTGGATGAAGTGACCGTGCAGGTCCGTGACGGTGCTTCCATTGCGGCGGTAGTCATTTTTGACGTCGGCTTTTCGAAAGATACGGCAAAGGTCTCCCTGCAAACCCAACTCGCGCAGCATAGCTACCTGGCGCGTGGCGCCATTCGACAGCCGACGATCCGCGAGCTCGATCCGGACGAGGTTCCCATCCTGACGGTCCGGATCGTGGGTGCGGAGCATTCGCTCGCTTCACTGCGCGAGCACGCCGTTTCCGTGTCGCACGTACTTGCCGATGTGCCCGGCGTAGCCGAGGTCGAAGTGCACGGGGGGTATGCACCTGCTCTGGTGGTGGAATTGCTTCCGGAGGAAATGGCTCGCAGTGGTGCATCGCTTGGTGATGTGCAACGTGCACTAGCGGATGCGAGTACCGAACACTCGCTTCTTGCGTTAGGTGATGGTACGCGTCGCGTGGTCGTGGATATAGAGAATGCGGCTATGACACCCGAGGCCCTGGCGGAGGTGGGAGTACATCAAAGCGTACGTTTGGGTGATATCGCCCGCATATACGAGGGGACGAAAGAGGTATCATCGTATGTTCGTGCGCTGTATCCGGATGGTGTGCCGGAAGATGCGATCCTGCTTTCCGTCTCGAAGCGCGGAACGGCGAGTGCTCCGTCCGTGTCTCGGGACGTGCTTGAAGCACTGCGTGCCACACTCACGAACACCGCACACACGGGCGTCTCATTCGAGGTGATCAACGATGATGGTGCGATGGCAAGTGCGGAGATCGGCGGACTCATGATGAACCTCATCCAGTCCATCGTGATCGTCGGAGCGGTGCTCATGCTTTTCCTCTCACCGCGCAGTGCGGTGGTGGTGGGACTCTCCATACCGCTCACGATGCTCATCGTGTTCGGGCTCGGATACTTGGAAGGTCAGACCGTCAATCGCATCACACTCTTTGCGCTCATTTTGTCGCTGGGCCTTTTGGTCGACGCGGCGATCGTGGTCGTCGAGGCGATCCATACCGCGACCAAGCGGGTATGCTCGGAACAGGCGCGTGTGCGTGCGGTGGTGCGTGCCGTGAACGGCATCGGCGTCGGTCTGTTCCTTTCCATGCTCACCAGCGTGGTCGTGTTCATGCCCATGCTGTTCATCACCGGCATGATGGGGCCGTACATGGGCCCCATCGCGTTCTTCGTACCGGCCGCACTTCTCGTTTCGTTCCTGATCGCGGTCACGGTCATGCCATACTTCGCGCTCTCTTTTATGCGGAGTGATGAAAGGACCACTGCCGCTTCCCGATTCTTCAACGGTCTCATTGAAACGATCACGCGGCGATACTCGGACCTGTTGTGTTCGATCATCGGCTCGCGAGTGATACAACGGCGCGTGTTGGTGTCCGCGGGTATCGCGTTTGCGCTCGCGCTTACGTTACCTGTGGCGCAGTTCGTGCATTTCCAAATGCTACCGAAAGCGGATCGTGACCAGTACTTCGTTTACGTTGATATGCCCGCCGGCACTGATGTTGTCGCGACGCGAGTTGCCGCCGAAGAGGTGGCACGGATCGCACTTGCGGACGAATACGCTCGGTCGGTGCAGCTGTTCGTCGCCGATTCCCAGGTGCTGGATTTTAACGGCATGTTCAAGGGGGCGCATGTGCGCACCGCACCGCATCAAGCGACCCTTCGGGTCAACCTGGTACCGAAAGGCGAGCGGGATGATTCCTCGACCGATATCGTGGAACGTGCGCGTGCGGAGTACGCGGAACACGATGTCGCCTCGAAGGCGGAACGGGTCCGTTTCGTAGAGGACCCTCCCGGACCGCCGGTGTCCGCAACGTTCGTTGCAAAGGTATTCAGTGGTGAACATGCTGACCGCGTTGCCGTTTCGAACGGACTGTATGAGCTGCTCAGGGGCGTTTCCGGTATCGTGGACGTTGACGATGGAGCCGAGGAAGGGTACCTGCGGGCGGTACTCACGGTCGATCATGTGGCCGCGCGTTCGTTCGGTGTTTCGGTCGAAGACATCCACTCGGCACTCACGGTGCTCGGAGCTCCGGTCGAGGGAGCGCAGTACCATGACGCGCATCTTGCGGAATACGCCCCGATAGAGTTGCGTGTACCCCGTGAAGCGCGGAGTGCCCCGAGCGATCTTTCGTTCGTGACGGTCAGATCGCGGGAAGGTGTACCGGTTCCTCTGGAGTCGCGTGTTGACATTCGGTATGAACGGAGTAGGGAGCCGGTGCATACCGAAGGGATGGTGCCGATCCGCTCCGTTACCGCGGAAACACAGGGCAGGTCGATTGTGTATGTCATGCTCGAGGTGATGCGAAAGGCGCGAAGCGAAGGGATCGCGGGGTACCACGTCATCGCTTGGGACCTGTTCGGTATGGACCTTAAACGCGACGGGGCCCGTGTACGGATCGAGTGGGGTGGAGAGTGGGAGATGACTCTGGAGAATTTTCGCGATCTCGGTCTTGCGATGCTTGCCGCCATCTTCTTTGTATACGCGATACTGGTCGCGCAGTATCGCACGTTCCGCACACCCGGGCTTATCCTTACCACGGTGCCGCTCGGTTTGGTGGGAATACTCGCGGGCTTTTCGGTGCTCGACGCGGTGGCGGGAGTACCGCTTACGGCGACCGCACTCATCGGCTTCATTGCACTCATTGGAATCGTCGTTAATAACGCGATCATCTTTCTTGAACGTTTCGATGAGGTGCGGCAAGACGGTCTCGCCTATGATGCGGCTCTTGTGGAGGCGGCGCGTTCTCGTTTGCGGCCGATACTCCTTACATCGCTCACCACGGTGCTCGGCTCGCTCACGATCGCGTTCGATCCCGTGTGGAGCGGTCTTGCGTGGGCGATCGTCTTCGGCCTCTCGCTCTCTACGCTCCTTACGCTCGTGGTACTGCCGACGCTGTTGGTCTACACGGGACGGGGAGACAAATGACCGCGCTTGGAGCGATCCGTTTGTGCACAGGGCGGGGGTGGTAATGATGCGAAGTATGTGGTACTGTTGCGCCTGCCAGTGTAACTCTACCGTATCGATCCTCCATGCCCTACCTGCAGACCATTCTCGATGCCGAAGAACAAGCGCGCACCATACGCGAAAAGGCCGAGCGTGAAGCCGCGGCAATCGTGTCCGAGAAACGAACGGAGATTGCGGAGCGATTCGAAGCGCTCAAACTATCGCTCGATACCAAGCGGAGCGAGACGCTTGCCGAACGGAGAGTGCTCCTTGATCGTGCGTACGATACCGCGCTCGCTCATGCGAACGATGAAGCGAAGCGGCTGGTCGAACAGGTGCGACCGCGCGAGGTGCAAGCAGTCGCTCGAATTCGCGCTCGCGTGCTCGATCGGTGAGAGTCGTTGCGCACCGATATCACCATATCACATACCATATGGCAGTTCTCCCGATGCAGAAGATCCGTTTGTACTTGCATCGAGGATCTGCAAGCGAGGTGTTGCGTGCGATCCAAAAACTCGGGGTGCTCCATCTCGAGGAGGTGACGATCGGGGAAAGAGAGCTTGTTACCCGTGAGAAGGAGGCATTTGAATTCAATTACGCGAGCAGTCGTCTCGAGCTTGCCGTTCGGTTCCTCTCACGGTACGAGGTTCCGAAGACCGGTCTACGCGCCGTGGTGGAAGGTACGAAAGTACGCATCACCGGAACGGCGCTCTACGAGGTGGTACAGACATTTGATTACAATACGGTGGTGGATGCGGTGCAGGACATCGAACGCACGATCGTCGACGCCCGAACACGGATCGAAGAGCTTGAGGCGGAACGCGCACTGCTCGAACGCTGGCGCGGACTCGATCGAGTACTTGCCGCGGGACGAGAGACACCGTCCACCCGCACTCACTTTGTGGCCGGCACACTCGCGGGGGCGCACGATCTCTTGGTGTCGATGTGTGCGGAACGATCGATCGTGTATCACACACTTATCGCCTCAGATACCGATCGATTGTATGCCATACATAGAAATGACGAAGCATCGTTCTTGCGATGTGTTGCCGATTCCGGTTGCGAGACGGTCGAACTGCCACTCAGGCGCGGTACTCCCGCGGAAGAGCTTGAGCGTATCGATCGTGCACTCGGCTCGCAGCGTGAAGATATCGTTCATGCGGAGAGGCGAGCGGCAGAGATGGCGCGCGAATCTCTCGATAACCTCCGTGTCGTGAGCGATTACATGCTTTGGCAGAAAGAGAAGCATGATCTGCTTTCCACCGCCCGTGCAAGCGCCGAAACGATCGTGTTCGAAGGATGGTCTCCGACCGCGGACCTGCACGTCCTCGAGGAGCGTATCAAGAACAAGACCGAGCGGTACGCCCTTGAGTCGGTGGCACCGCATGAAGATGAGACGCCACCCGTGGAGTTGCGCAATCATCCCGCGATCGCACCGTTCGAGACCGTGACCCGTCTGTACGGACTTCCCGGACATACCGACCTTGACCCGACAGCATACCTTGCGGGGTTCTTCTTCCTCTTTTTCGGACTCGCACTCTCCGATCTGGGCTACGGACTCGTGATGGTGATGGGTCTCGGGTACATACTATACCGTTACCGTGTGCCAAAAACGGTTCGACCGATGCTTATTCTCATGTTTGCGGGAGGTGTTTCCACCACAGTTGTCGGTGCGTTGTACGGCGGGTACTTCGGTGTTTCGATGGACGTGATGCCGGAGTGGGTGAGGTCTTTGCAGATTTTTGATCCGATCAAAGATCCGATGCCGGTATTTTATCTCGCGCTTGCGCTCGGTGTGTTGCAGATCACGGTGGGTTTGTTCCTGTCAATGGTCTCTGAGGCAAGGAACGGGCGTCTGCTCACCGGTATTGCGGAAAAGGGTCCATGGGTCGGATTTTTTCTCTTCGGCAGTGCATTGCTTGGCGCACGCCTTGCATACATTCCGGGATCGGTCGATATGTACCGGTATGGTGTATACGCGTGCATTGCGAGCATTGTTGCGGTTGCGGCATACAAAGAAAAAAACTGGTTCCTGAAACCGATCAAAGGCGTGTTGAGTTTGTACGACCTGGTTGCGTATTTTTCCGACATACTTTCATATTCACGCCTCCTTGCGTTGGGACTTGCTACGAGCGCACTCGCGTACGCAGTGAATCTCATAGCGGCAATGGTGCAAGACGCGCCGTACTATTCGGGGTATATCTTCATGACGGCAATACTGTTGGTAGGGCACCTGTTCAATCTTGCGCTTAACGTGCTTGGTGCATTCATTCATTCCGCTCGCTTGCAATTCGTTGAGTTCTTCGGCAAATTTGTGAACGGTACCGGGAGGCCGTATGCACCGTTCAGGCGGCGAGAACGGTATGTGGAGCTGGTCGATTCGTGACCGGCTACCAGGGTGTCGAAGGGCGATATCGTGGCATTATTCTTTACCAATTAATTAACATCATTTACTTATGGAAGGATCAATCACGTGGGGAGTGGCATTCGTCATGCTTGCAGCGGCATTGCCTGCGATACTCGGATTTATCGGCTCCGCCCTTGGCATGGCTACAGCAGGAAAAGCGGCAGCAGGTGTCGTGGCCGAGAAGCCCGACCTTTTTGGCAAGTTGCTCTTGATGCAGGCACTTCCGGGTTCACAGGGTATCTACGGTTTGGTGATCTCGTTTCTTGTGTTGCAGTTCAGTGGAGTTCTTGGTGCATCGGAACTGCCTAATGTTTCCAATATGAGCGGTGTGTTGTACCTACTTGCCTCGTTGCCGCTCGCCATTTCAGCTATCGCAAGTGCGATTCTGCAGGGCAAGGTCGCTGCAAACGGTATCCTTTCGATTGCCAAGGATGGCACATTGGTCGGAAAGGTGCTCCTGTTCGCGGCCATGATCGAGACATGGGCGATCTTCGGCTTCTTGATCACGGTCATTCTATTGTTGTCGATCTAGCACATTGCACTACCATGGCACTCGAAGACCTTGTTCGGAAGATAGTCCGCGATGTTGAAGAGTCGGCGGATGCGATGCGTGCCTCCGCGAAGCGGACCGCGGAGGTGTTGGACCGTGAGGCGAGGGAGCGTGAAGAGGAGTACGTCGCTCGCTTTGCACACGAAACGGAGACGCTCTGTGCGAAAGAAAAGGCATCTGCAGATGAGCGCGCGCGTCGCGATGCGCAGATGGTGCTGGAGAAGGAGCGGCGGCGTTTGCTCGACGGCGTCTTTGCGAGCGTGGAAGAAGAAATGACCGGTGTCGATGCGGACACGTATCGCGCGTTCGTTCGTGCCGAACTCGTACGCATCGCATCCGATCTTTCCACACTCCATACGTTCTACGCACCCGCTTGCTACAGTGCTATCGTGGAGGAGGAGGTGCGTGCCGCGGGCGGAACCGCACGGGTCGGCGTGCGTGATGATGTGCGGAACGGTTTTGTCGCCGTCGGTGATGTCTGTGAGTATGACCTTCGTTTCGATCGGCTTGTCCTTCAAGTGAAACGTGCCTGCGAGCCGGAGGTCGCGAACATGCTCTTTATGTCCTGAACATTCGTATGGCCGATTACATGTATGCAGGTGCACGGGTCAAGGCATTGGAGTCGATGCTCCTTTCGGCTTCACAGATCGAGCTTTTGGTGTCTGCCAAAGGCCCCGACGAATTATATGCCGCACTGTACGATTCCTACCTGGCCTCATACCTGAGACGCAATACCGAGCACGACATACTTTCGGCACTTGAGGAGCAGGTCAATGATACGAAGATGCTTCTGCTATCGATCGTGCCGGAACCGCACGTACTCGATATTCTCTGGATCAAGTACGATTACCACAACGTAATGGTGATCGTGAAGGGGGTGCGTACGGGCGCTTCGGATGCCGAGATGCTCGCATCATGCTACATGCAGGGAACGGTGGAGCCGGGAGTGCTGATTGAGCATATGCGAACGGGAACACTTTCGTCGTTCGAACCGGAACTCGCCGAGGCCTTTCGTGACGGAATGGCCTCGACGTTGCCGGGTGCGGTCGATGAAGTTTGCAATGCATTGTATTTTGCGCACGCGCTTCGAGTGGCGTCGGTGAGCGGCGATCCGTTCGCACTTGCGTATGTCCGTGCGCTCATCGATCTTTTCAACATCAAGGCGCTTGCGCGTGGGGAGTTGCGTGACACGTTTCGTTCGAGACGAGCACTCGTTTCAGGAGGCGTGTGTCCGGTGTTCGATTCGTTCGATCCGGCACGCCTCGTTCGTTCCTATGCGTGCTACGGCGGGGAGGACCAATGGAGGACGGTCTTTCAGTCTGTGCGGGAAGGAGGGACGGCGATACCGCTCGAGAAACTGGCGGACGAATCGTTTGCGGAATGGTTGCGTGCACAAGCAATGTCGGTCATTGGTCTTGCAAATGTTGTGTGGTATTTCCATGCCGTGAAGAACAACGCACAGATCATTTCCGCGATCAGCAAAGCAAAGCGAGCGAACATGCCGGAGAAGGAGCTGCGATCCATCCTGCGGATCCCGTCGTCTAACAAGCAAAGAGTATGAGTACGTACCGTATCGCGATCGTAGGGCCGATCGATGTCGTTTCCGGCTTTCGCGCGTTTGGTGTCGATGTGTTTCCCGCCGAGCGGGCCTCCGTGCTACTCGAGACACTCGCGAAAATGCGCAAAGAAAGTGCGGACGGCAAGGGCGAGTACGCGGTTGTGATAGCGATCGAATCTCTCGTTGCTGAGGTGCCGCGTGATGAGTGGGAACGCACCACGCGAGGTGTGCTTCCCGCCGTTGTCGTGCTGCCCGGGATCGAGGGATCGAGCGGGCAGGGGATACGCACCTTGCGCAAGCTCGCGGAGCGAGCGGTCGGGAGCGATATTTTACAATAGTGAAAATTATCAGTGGGGTAATAATTTTACATATGAATGATCATGCAACAGAGCACGGTGGCGCGGGAACGATCGTTCGCGTGTCGGGTCCGCTCGTCCAGGCGAACGGCATGCGTGCGGCAAAGATGTATGAAGTGGTGAAGGTCTCGGACCGGGAGCTGTTGGGCGAGGTCATTCAGCTCGAGGGGGATGTGGCTTCGATCCAGGTGTATGAAGAGACTGCGGGGATCGGTCCCGGTGAGCGTGTGGTGCGAACGGGACATACCATGACGGTGATGCTCGCACCCGGTCTCCTCACCAGCATATATGACGGCATACAGCGTCCGTTATCCGACATTGAAGCGCATTCCGGTGGACACTACATCACACGGGGCATCAGCGCGTCAGGCATCGATCTTTCTCGGACCTGGGACTTCGTTCCCGTTGTCAAAGAAGGATCATCGGTCATCGCCGGCGATGTTTTGGGTGAAGTGCGAGAAACGACGCTCATCACGCACAAGATCATGGTCCCTCCCGGTATCGCGGGGGTGGTGCGAAAGATCGAGAAGGGTGCTCACACCGTTTCGGACGTGATCGCGCTCATTGTGAATGAGCAGGGTGTCGAGTGTCCCGTGAGCATGCTTCAACGCTGGCCGATCCGCACACCGCGACCGACCGCGGCGAAATTGTTTCCCGATCAGCCGCTCGTGACCGGTGGGCGTTCGATCGATATGTTCTTCCCCATAGCGAAGGGCGGAGCCGGATGCATTCCGGGTCCGTTCGGTGCGGGTAAGACCGTGACGCAGCAATCGATCGCCAAGTACTGCGATGCAGAGGTCATCGTGTACATCGGCTGTGGCGAGCGGGGTAACGAAATGACCGAAGTGTTGAGCGAGTTCCCGCATCTTATCGACCCGAACTCGGGCGAGCCGCTGATGAAGCGCACGGTCCTCATCGCGAACACGTCGAATATGCCGGTCGCCGCCCGAGAAGCGAGCGTGTATACCGGTATCACGATCGCCGAATACTATCGGGATATGGGATACTCCGTTGCGCTCATGGCCGATTCAACGTCACGGTGGGCCGAAGCGATGCGTGAGATCAGCGGCCGTATGGAGGAAATGCCGGGTGAGGAAGGGTATCCCGCATACCTTTCGAGTCGTACGGCGGAGTTCTATGAACGTGCGGGGCGTGTTCGCTGTTTGGGAAGCGATGCGCGCACCGGCGCTCTGACCGTCATCGGCGCGGTCTCTCCTCCGGGTGGCGACCTTTCCGAACCGGTATCGCAGGCCACCTTGCGTGTCACCAAATGTTTCTGGGGGCTCGACGGCGCTCTTGCGTACAAGAAACATTTCCCCTCGATCAACTGGCTTACCAGCTATTCGCTCTACGCGGAGAATTTCAAGGAATACTGGTCGCACCATATCGCGTCCGATTTCACCGAAGTGCGAGGGGAAGCACTCTCGTTGCTGCAGCGCGAGGCGAAGCTTATGGAGATCGTGCGGTTGGTCGGCATGGAGGCGTTGAGCAATGAGGAGAAGTTGGTGCTCGAAGTGGCACGCGCGCTCCGTGAGGATTACCTGTTCCAAAACGCATTCGACAAAGACGATGCGTACACGGCACCGAAGGTGCAGTACCAGATCGTTAGAACGATCGTGACGCTCTACACCGAAGGGAAAGAGGTCCTCTCCGATCCGGAGGTAGAGTTTTCTCGTTTTCGTGAATTGCCGAACGTGCGAAAGATCGCCACACTGAAAACACTTAAGGAGGAACGGGACTTCACGGCGTTTCGTACCGAGCTTCACGAGCAGATTATCGGCTTACGCGCGAGCGAGCGCGTCTAATTAGAGTAACGACCATGTATCGAGAATATAAAACAGTGACCTCAGTTTCGGGACCGCTCCTGGTCGTGCGCAAGGTCGAGGGTGTGAAGTACGAGGAATTGGTGGAGGTGTCGGTTCCGGGAGAGACGAAGCCGCGACTCGGCAAGGTGCTCGATGTCGCCGGCGACAAGGCGGTCGTGCAGATGTTCGCACCGACCGCGGGTATACCGACCGAAGATACCAAGGTGCGCTTTCGCGGTGAGACATTCACCTTCGGGGTGGCAAAGAACATGTTGGGACGCATCTTTTCCGGCGGAGGTACGGTGATCGACGGGGGTCCTGACCTCATTCCCGAAAAGCATATCGACATAGCCGGGGCTCCCATCAATCCGTACAGTCGCGAGTACCCGAACGATTTCATCCAGACCGGTATCTCTTCGATCGACGTGATGAATACCTTGGTACGAGGACAGAAGCTCCCCATCTTCTCGGGATCGGGATTGCCACACAATCGTCTGGCCGCGCAGATCGCGCGACAGGCGAAGGTGACGACCGGCGAAGAGTTCGCGATCGTGTTTGCGACCATGGGTGTCACCTTCGAGGAGGCGGAGTACTTCAAGCGTGAGTTCGAGAAGGCGGGGGCGCTTTCGCGTTCCGTGCTCTTTGTGAACACTGCGGCTGACCCCGTGGTCGAACGCATTGCGGTGCCCAGGCTCGCGCTCACGACCGCGGAATACCTTGCGTTCGAGCATGACATGCATGTGCTTGTGGTATTGACCGACATGACCAACTACGCCGAGGCGCTGCGCGAGGTCTCGAGCGCCCGCAAGGAGGTGCCGGGTCGGCGCGGGTATCCCGGATACCTCTATACCGACTTCTCGACCATATATGAACGTGCCGGGCGGGTGAAGGGGAAAAAGGGCACCATTACGCAGATCCCGATCCTCACCATGCCGGACGATGACAAGACGCATCCGATCCCCGATCTCACCGGCTACATCACGGAAGGTCAATGTATCGTTTCGCGAGAATTTCACACCAAGGGTCTTTTCCCACCGATCGATGTGCAGGGCTCTCTCTCGCGACTGTGGTCGGCCGGCGTGGGCTCCGATAAGACGAGGGAGGATCATGCGCAGGTCAAGGACCAACTCTTCGCTTCGTATGCGCACGGCAGAGAGATGCGCGAGCTCGCTGTGGTGTTGGGAGAATCATCGCTCGACGAGGTGGATAAGCTACATTTGATTTTTGCGGATGCGTTCGAGCGTCAATTTTTGAGTCAAGGAGAGTTTGTCGACCGTCCGGTCACCGAGTCGCTCGATATCGGCTGGAAGCTGCTCTCGATGCTTCCGGTGGAAACCTTGAAGCGCGTCAAGTCTGACATGATCGCGAAGTATATGCCGAAGTCGGAGTAATCGAACCGGTCCCATGATACTCAAGATAAGTCCAACCCGTGTCGCTCTGCTCAACCTGAAACGTGAACTCAAGGTCGCCGAGAAGGGGTACAAGCTGCTGAAAGACAAACGCGATGGCCTCATGAAGGTGTTCCTTGCCGTCATTCGCGATGCGCGCGCGTTGCGTGCGGACATCGAGGATCGTTCCGGTGATGCGTTTGCCATGTACGCCCGAGCGAGCGCTCTCATACACACCAAGAACTTGCAGGCGGCGTTCCTTGAGCCCGGCGTGTCCTTTGCGCTTGAAGTGAGTACCGCGCATGTCATGAGTGTGCCGGTGCCGACGTTCGACATTAAAAAGAGCGGTGATCCCTATGCGTACGGCATGTTGGAGTCGAACGCGGACCTCGATGCGTCGATCGAGCGTTTCGACGGTGTGCTCACCGATATCGTCCGTTTGGCGGCGCTCGAAAAGACCGCCGAACGATTGGCGGAAGAGATCGAACGAACGCGCAGAAGGGTTTCCGCACTCGAGAACACGCGTATCCCGAACCTCCGCGACACGATCCGTTTCATCAATCAGCAGCTCGAAGAGCGTGCACGCGATGCGGTGGTCTCGACCATGCGCGTCAAGGCGATGATATTGGCGAAAGAAGAGCGACTTTCCGAAGAGGCCCGCGAATGATGGTCGCTTTCTCCCGCGGGTCGAAGTGGGGTATACTACACATCTCATGCTTACGGCCCTCTTGATGCTCGTGCTCGGATTCGCGCTTTTGATAAAAGGTGCCGATCTTCTTGTGGATGGTGCGAGCTCCTTCGCAAAGCGCTTCGGTGTGTCCGACCTCATGATCGGTCTTACCGTCGTTGCATTCGGCACCTCGGCGCCCGAGTTCGTGGTGACGCTTCGATCCGCGCTCGATGGGAACACGGGAATCGCGATCGGAAACATTCTGGGGAGCAATATCGCGAACATTCTGCTCATTCTGGGTCTGGCATCGCTCGTGCGCCCGCTCGCGGTACAGCGTATGACCACTTACAAGGAGATCCCTTTCTCGCTCCTTGCCGCACTGATGCTCTACGTTCTCGTGAATGACGTGTCGTTGAACGGCGGGGCGGCGGCGATGCTCTCTATGGCGGACGGCCTCGTGTTCTTGGGATTTTTCATTATCTTTCTCTACTATGTGTTCGGTATCGCCAAGATCGACGCCGGTGATTCGGATGAGGCGGTGAAGCGGCACTCAAAGAGTAAAAGTGCGGCACTGGTCGCACTCGGACTCGCAGGTCTGGTGCTCGGAGGTGGATGGGTGGTCGACAGTGCGATAACACTCGCTTCTCTTTGGGGCATGAGTGAAGCGGTGATCGGGCTTACGGTCGTTGCGGTCGGCACGTCGCTCCCCGAGTTGTTCACTTCGATCGTTGCCGCCTACAAGGGCAAGGTGGATATTGCGATCGGCAACGTGGTGGGGTCGAACATATTCAATATCTTTTGGATACTCGGGTCCGTGGCGGTCTTCTCACCGCTCCCGTTCGATCTTGCGAGCAATGTCGACGTGATCGCGGTCCTGCTTTCCACGGCGCTCCTCTTCATCTGGATGTTCGTCGGGCGTCGACATGTGCTGCAACGGTGGCAGGGAGGGGTGTTCATAGGTCTTTATGTCGCGTATGTCGCGTACCTGCTCATACGTTGACACCTCCACGGGCGTGGATAGTTTTGTTGTTTATGTACAAACTAAAGCCGCCGAAATGGCGGCGTACGATTCAGAGACCATCGAGCAGTTCGATGATCATTTCGACGGGAACGTACTCCTTTTTCCCGCGACTTCGATAGATGATGCTGATCGATGTGTGCGGTTCGTTTCGTGCGTCTGCGATCACTTCCGCGAGTATTCGAAGGAACCATACGCTTTTGAACCACTGTTCGGAAAAATCGAACAATGTCGCCGCGAAGATGGTCTTCTGTTTGCATTCGGACGCAGTGATCACTTCGATTATGGTCGACCTGTCACGCGAAGGCGATCCGGCGATGGTCGGCACCTCCTTGCGCAGGGCATACAAACCATGCCTTCGCATGGCGAGTAATTTTGGTAAGAGCCATGGAATCTGGTGATCTGATATGATGGTGACGATGACGTTGTTTTTAATGATCGCACCAAGGCATTCCATGTCGTATGGTGCGTATACCACATGGTACTCGCAGTGCCGCACTACCAGTTCCGGTTTGGAGAAAAGTTGCCGGACTTGGTGCGCTTTGGTGGTTGTTCGTCTCAGTTCCGAGTCGCCATACTGTACTCGTTTTCGTGCGTGATGCGATAGTCTGTACATCGCGTGACCCCCTTTTTCTTATCTTGCCGTAGTATACGGTTGCGGCGAATCATTGCAAGGAGATTGGAGACGGATACGGATCACGATCGCGCTCCGGTGCACATCACTATTGCGTGGTCGGTGGTGTATCGAGGCCCGCAGGAAGTGTTCTGTGAGCGTCGGCCGATCTCTATGGATCACAGGTCGGATACGTCGTCCGTGACTTCGTCGAAGGTTCAATGTAGACGTCGATGGATCGTGTGCACCCGTTCCGGTCGTAATGCGTCATTTCCGTTTATACAGGTCACATCCACCATGTTACCGTCCGCGCGTACCATTGTGGAGCCGATACGATGCTCGCGACCCGGGTTCTTCGTGATCGCAACCGCGGTGTCGTTGTTGATCATGCACACTCCCGGTATGTCCTTTTCAACGAGCTGCTTGCCGGACGCACGTTTTTTGTGACCGTGCACGACCACCTTTACGTGCAATCGTTCCAGGAGCAGCGATATCTCGGTCGACTCTTCGGGGCCATGTCCGTGTTCTTGTGGTCGAGGTGCTTTGGTGAGTGCGTGGAGTTCTTCAAATATGCGTACGCTTTCGGCAGGTGTGTGAGGGAGTAGTGCAAACGCTCGAGCGAATCGTTCGTTCACGCGCCAACGGTCGTTCGGCACATCACCTTTATGCTCTTCATACTGACGCACCATCTCTTCGAGCATTGATCGTGTCGGGTATGCGTGCAAAAAAAGAACGGAGCCCTGTTTGTACACCATCTTTCCCGTACCCAAGAATGCCAGGTCCTTCCGGCTCGGCGCCTCCTCTGGGGGTCCGTGCGGCAATGCCATAAGGAGGTCCAGTTCGTGGTTTCCAAGAAGGAGCGTAACCCGGTTGCCGTTCTTCGCTCGTTCGGAAAGGTGCCTGAAAAGGCGAATGACGTGGTGATGTGCGGATCGTCGGTCTATGAGGTCACCGGTAAGCACGAGGTGGGTATCGTGCACGTCGGGGTGCCAGTCTTCAGAGTCCTTTGCAATGATGCCACGTTCAAGCAAGCTTCCTTTCGCGGAAATGGTATCATCATGTATGTCTGAGAGGAGTACATAGTTGATCTCCCGCGGTTCTCTTTCCTTCGATAGTGCGAGTCCCGGTGAAGTACGTTCGAAGCCGGAAGTGCATTTTGTCTGTTCAGGGCCGCGTTCCGGCACGACGGGTATGCGCTCGAATGAGTTCATGAGAGTCAGTATACTATATCTCAGTTGCCACCGACGAGGTGTGCGCGACGCGGCGCACTTGTTCAGGTGGGCGCGGCGGGGTACTATTGCGTTGTAACGTTCACGCTCGGCGAGGAACGAACAGCAGTATGCAGAATTCACAGATACGACACTGGCTTACAAAGATCACGGATGTCTTTCGGAGGAGCGGAAGTCGTCATGCTCGTGCAATGAAAGAGAGTGCGCATGATCGAGCCGCCGAGGTGCAAGAGCGTATCGTTGAGCATCGCATGCAGGAACGAGCGCGAAAGGGGATAAGTGGTCCCGGGGGTATGCGCATACCCGAAGACTGGAGCATGCGGACGCTGGGTGACTTGCGGCGCGTATATGCGCTCTCTCGAACGCCTGAGGGTGCGGATACGCTTTCCGACAGCGAATGGGGACTCGTACATCAGGCGGAAAAGATCCTCACCGCCGATGCTCATTCGCTATCCCCCGAACACCTCGATGTGTTGGCGGGACTTGCATCGGATTCCGAACAACCGGACGAACTTACCCTGCAAACGCTCTTTGACCGTATGCAGGTACGCAATGAGCGTATCGAGCGCGTTCGAGTGCAGACGATCAAAGCGAAGGGGCACCTTTAGCCCGTATCTAATGTTGCGCGAAAGATGTCCGCGTCCACTCGCCACGTTACCCTTTGTCGGCTCTTGGCGGCATTCCGAGGGTGTGCCTTATTTCCGCCATTGCTTCGGCGTGCGCTTTGGTGAGCCGTGCTTGCTTTTCCAGCATCGCATCGATCACCGCCTGTTCTTCGGTGGATGTTCCGCATGTCTCTCCCGGTACCTCAACAAGCCCTTGCGCGGCATGCACTTGTTCTATTGTGTCCAGAGATTTGCGATGTTCTCGGTACAATGCTTCGCCAAAACCCTTATTGCTCATATTGAAGATAACTTTGCATTAGCCCAACACTTGCTCGACAACCTCCTTGACGAGTGCGCCATCCGCGGTGCCTTTACATGCCGCCATGACCGCACCGGTAAGTTTGCCGATGCCTGAACGGTCGGTAATGCCGAGCTCCGCCATCTTTGTGCGAACGATACCCTCGATCTCTTCGCGGGTGCGTTGCGGAGGGAGGTACGTTGCCAGTATCTGCGCCTCCGATCCCTCTTTTTCAGCAAGGTCCGGACGACCTCCCGTACGGAATTGCTCCGCGGCATCCTTTCGCTGTTTCAGTGCGCGACGTATGACCGAGAGTGTCTCGTTGTCGGAGAGTCGGTCTTGCGGAGTGCGCTTGGTCGCGGTGAGTTCCTGCATGAACATGGTAAGGAGACCGCGCAGAACGCTCAGGCGCAATTCTTCGCGTGCTTTCATGGCGGCAACCATATCGGCACGTACCTGTTCCTGCAGATCCATATCTGTCATGGTAGCACGAAATACGATAACGCGCATGGGGTCGTTGTGGACTACCGTGTTTCGAATATCTCCGAAAAGCTCTATACTGAGCGCTATGAGTGGCGGGGAAAAGAGTTGGGAACGAATGAATATCGATCAAGTGCGCCGTGTGCTTGCTGTCGACCTTGTGCAGGGACTTTCCGATGAGGAAGTCGCGCGAAGGAGCCGATTGTACGGAACGAACGAGTTGCGACGTACGAAGCAAGACAGTGTGCTCTCCATCATCGCTCGTCAGTTCAAGAACCCTCTCGTACTGGTGTTGTGTGCCGCAAGTGTGATAACCGCACTGCTCGGAGAGTCGGTCGATTCCATTGTCATTTTGCTCGCACTTTGCATAAACGTGCTCGTCGGGACCTTCCAGGAGGAGCGTGCGGGGAAGGCGTTCGAAAAGCTTAACGCATCGCAGGAGCGTCATGCGATCGTGATCCGCAACGGAACCCGTGAAAATATCTTAGCGAAGGATCTCGTGCCCGGAGACGTGTTGCTCATGGAGGGTGGCAATTTCGTACCCGCAGATGTGCGCTTGATCGAAGAGAAAGACCTTCGGGTGAACGAAGCCGCTCTGACGGGCGAGTGGCTTGCGGTCGCCAAGGACGTGGCGCCGCTTGCGAGTGCAGTACCGCTTGCCGAACGCGCCAATATGGCATGGATGGGTACGCTCATTGAGGCCGGCTATGGCAAGGGTGTCGTGGTCGATACGGGCGCACGCACACAGATCGGGCTGATCGCGAACGAGCTAGCGTCGATCGAAGAACAGGTGACCCCGCTCCAGCGGAACATACGATCGATCGCGCATTTCATCTCCTACGCGATCGCGTTCGCATTGTTCTTGATCTTTGTTGTGGGAATGGTCAAGGGGTATGCGATACGAGAGATGTTCTTTATCGGCATCGCCGTCGCCGTTGCCGCCGTACCGACCGGGCTTCCCGCCGCCTTGACGATCGTGCTCGCGATCGGCATGGAGACCATTCTCAAGCGCGGAGGTCTGGTGCGAAACCTGCTCGCGGCGGAGACGCTCGGTAGTACGACCATGATACTCACCGACAAGACCGGTACGCTTACGGAGGCACGCATGAAGCTCGCGGGACTTTACAGTCGGCAAGGATCGAAAGATGGTGTGATCGTCCCCGTGGGCGATAATCGGTTCCTTCTGGAGCTGGCGGTCTTGGCCTCGGATGCGTTCATAGAAGAAAAAGAGGATGCCCCGAACAAGCTTACCGTGCATGGTCGGCCCATCGAGAAGGCCGTTGCGTTGTGTGGGTTGGAAGTGGGGCTTGTGCAGAGCATCCTGCTCGAGGAAAACCCCTGTATCGATCGGTTGCAATTCACCTCGGCACGACGGTTCGGCGCATCATTGCATAAGCATCCTCACAAGAAAACCCACCGTCTGATCATAACCGGGGAGCCGGAGAAGCTCATCGAAGCGGCGACCACCTGTCGGGTCGAAGGAAAGCGTCAAAAAATGGCCGATGAAGACCGACGAAGGTTCCATGAGACCATGGAACGGCTTGCCGGAGAAGGTAAACGGGTGATCGGTGTTGCGTATCGTGACGCAACGTTCGAGCGTATACCCGAGGACGGTGCGGAGGTGAACGAGCTTCCGAAGAATCTCGTCTTGGCGGGTCTTATTGCGTTCGAAGACCCTATTCGTACGGATGTTCGGGTTGCTGTCGCGGAGGTCCGTGAGGCGGGTGCCCGCGTGATCATGCTCACCGGTGATAATCCGGAAACCGCTCGTCACATTGCTCGCGAAGTGGGTATTGTCGGGAAGGCGGACGATATGGTGATACGAGGTGCTGAGATCGATGCGTGGGACGACCGAGAGTTGTACACGAAACTGCGCACGGTGCGTGTGATCGCGCGAGCATTGCCCGCCCACAAGTTACGGATCGTGCGCTTGTTGAAGGCGCAAGGGGAGGTGGTGGCAATGACAGGTGACGGGATAAACGACGCACCGGCGTTGCGTGCGGCAAATATCGGGGTATCGGTGGGGAGTGGCACCGAGGTTGCCAAGGAGGCAAGTGATCTGGTACTCATTGATGATAGTTTTTCGGTCATTGTGGCCGCTGTCGAGGAGGGGAGACGGATCATGGATAACCTCAAACGGATCATCGCGTTTCTTCTCTCCACCTCGTTCAGTGAGATCATTCTTATCGCCGGTGCGCTTGCGGGTGGCGTTTCAATCCCGCTTACTCCGGTGCAAATCCTGTGGGCGAACATTGTGGGCGGGGATCTTGTGAGTTTTGCGTACGCGTTTGAAAAGAAGGACCCGACCGTTATGCGTCGTGATCCGCGAAGTGCACGTGCGAAGAACATAGTCACAAAAAAGCTCATCTCGATGATCGTGATCCTTTCGATCGTTTCCGGCACCACGACCATTCTTCTGTACTACTGGCTGTTGGGAAGAGGGGTTTCGATGGAAGAGATCCGCACCATCATGTTCGTCACCATTTCGCTCGACAGTATTTTCTTCAGCTTTTCTTTGAAAGCGTTCGACACTCCCGTGTGGCGTGTCAACATATTCGACAATCGATACCTGTTGGGTACGCTTTCCTTCAGTCTCGTACTTCTGATCATTGCATTGTTCTTCGCTCCCATGCGGGAACTGCTTTCACTCGTTACGCTTGCGCCGTGGGAATTCGGACTCTTGCTCGGCGTCGGTCTCTTTAACTTGGCAACGATCGAGGTGGTAAAATGGGCGTATTTTCAGCGGTCGGCACGCAACTCGTAGCCCCGCCCGGGCGTCGCTCCGAGGCGTTGTTTTTTGTGCGGAATTCGGGTATATCTTAGGTGGAGAATAAATCACCAGCACTGCGGAGGTCACGATGCAAAGGGTTCTGGAGGTTCCGCCGTCGTTTGAAGCGGCAATGCGGAGTTTGCTTTCGCACCATGCGGATAGGTTGATCGACCTCATTCCGCTTGATCACTGTACGGTCTGTACCGCCACACAAACGAACGGTGCATTCCCGGTCAGAATATTCTTGGAGCGGGACATGGTCGATGTGCGGGGTGTTACCGGTTCACGGAGCACCGCGAACCGAGCGAGGAAGGTGATAGGGTCGGCAAGGTGTCAGTTTGCCGCGCAGCATACGGGTTCGCGATTGCACATCTATCAAAAATCCTTGAGCAAGTACGCGCAAGAACATCCGTGTTGTCACGATGTGGTGTATTACATACCCCGCATACCCGCTCTCCACTCCCCGAATGAGGTCTTCACGGAGCGGTGTCGGATCCACAATCTTGTGTGCCGGTGGGTTGGAGCGTTAAAGATGGGCGGGGTGCTCGTAGTGGTGCTCGTCAACCCTTGCACACATCTCACGTTCGAGTTCCGCAACACGCTCGCACGATGTGTCAGACACGCGCTCGAATTCGCAGGTGCTTCTTTGCGGGAAGAGTGCGTGCTCGACCTGCCGGATCTTGATGTTCCGGAGGGGCGTACGGACGAGCAAATACGTGTCGCCCGTTCCTGTCTGCTGCTTGTCGGACAAGGAGGGGAAGGAGGGCTGTGTTAAGCCCGCGGGGTCGTTTCAATGCGACCCCTTTCGTATACAGACCGATCTCTTCGCGGTACAATGGGTACCTATGGAGCCATTGATCGCAGTACTTGTCGTACTTCTCATCGCCAATGTCGTGCTTGTTTTCATGTTGGTGCGCGGACGTGAAAAGAAGGATGATGGTTCGGCGCTTTTACTCCAGCAGCAGCTTCAAGAACTTTCACGAACGCTCGATACTCGGCTTTCCGAGTCGACCCGTCATGTGCAGCAGTCGCTTCAGAACCAGCTCTCCGAAAGCGCCTCGCTCGTTCGAGAGGTCACCGCAGGACTCACCAAACTCGATGAGACCAACCGGCAGGTCGTGTCGTTCGCCGATGAGCTTCAGAACTTGCAGGATATTCTAAAAAACCCGAAACAACGCGGGGTACTCGGGGAGTACTACTTGGAGACCGTGCTCAAGAACGTGCTTCCTCCGGGTCGTTTTCAAATGCAGTACGCGTTTGCGGACGGGGACGTTGTTGATGCCGCCGTATTTTTGGACAAAGGAAAAGTGCTTCCCATTGATTCGAAGTTCTCGCTCGAGAATTATAACCGTCTCATAGAGACGCGAGACCATGCGGAGCGGGACCGTCTCGAAAAGTCTTTCCGTCAGGATCTCAAACAACGTATTGATGAGACGTCGAAGTATATTCGACCTCGCGAGAATACCATGGACTTCGCGTTCATGTTCATTCCGAGCGAGGGCATCTACTACGATCTTTTGGTGAACCAAGTGGGAGCGATGCGTTCGACGAGCCGTGACTTGCTTGAGTATGCATTTCGAGACAAGAAGGTCATCATTGTTTCCCCGACAAGCTTTTTGGCATACCTTCAGACCGTGCTCCAGGGACTGCGCGCACTTGAGATAGAGGAGGGTGCCAAGGAGATACGCAAGAATGTTGAACAGCTCGGTCGGCACCTGCAAACGTACGCCGATTTTCATACAAAGCTGGGCGCTTCACTTGCAACCACGGTGAATCATTACAATGCCTCGGGAAAGGAGTTCTTGAAGATCGACAAGGATGTGCTGCGCATCACTTCGGAGAGTCCGGAGCTCACGCATGGTGCGGTGGAGCGTCCGCTGCCGACGGGAGAGCGCGAAAATGACCGCTAGTGTCGAGTGCGGTTGCATTTTTAGCGATCCGGTGTATAATGGATGTAATGGCATTTGCTATTGTCGAAACGGGCGGAAAGCAGTATCGCATCACCGAGGGCGATGTGTTTCGTGTGGAAAAACTCGCCGGTCACAAGGCCGGAGACACGGTCGTGTTCGACAAGGTGTTGCTTGTGGATGATGGCGAGGAGACGGTCGTCGGCACTCCGTACATCGAGGGCAAGACGATCGAGGTGACACTGATCGAAGAAGGAAAAGGCAAGAAGCTGCATATACAGAAGTTCAAATCCAAGAGCCGCTACAAGAGGCGTCTCGGTCATCGTCAGGTTTTCTCGAAAGTACAGGCGAGCGCACTTTAAGTGTAGGCGATATTGCGGAGTGTACCGCGGGAGCGGTTTTTTTGTGTTCGGAACTCAATATCGCCGGTGTAGGCACTTGACCGTGTCGAACAAGGAACGGATGACGGTGTCAAGGTATGGTGTGCCGGGGTATATGGTACCGTATGGGTGATGACAGGTCTTCAATTGATGTGGTGAAGCCTTTCGCGAATAATCGATCATTTTTCCATGTGCGGTATCATCGGATATACGGGCGTACGGCCGGCAAGCCCCATCCTGCTCGACGGTCTTCGTTTGATGGAGTATCGAGGGTATGACTCCGCGGGGATCTATGTCCCGGGCTCCGGTGTGTTCAAGGCGGTCGGTCCGGTACAGAACCTGTCCGATACGATTCCCGGTCTGCTGCCGTGGAATGCCGGTATCGGCCACACGCGTTGGGCAACTCACGGGGTGCCGAACACCGCGAACGCGCATCCACATTCCGACGCTCGTGGTAGGATCTGGCTCGTACACAACGGTATCATAGAAAATTTTACGGAGTTGCGAGACATGCTTGTTCGGCGGGGACATGTGTTCTTGTCCGAGACGGATACCGAGGTGCTCGCGCACTGTATCGGTGAAGAGTATGATAAAACACATGACCTCGCTCGCGCGGTGACCTCCGCATTCATGTACGTGCGTGGCACGTACGGCATCGCGGTCATGAGCGAAGATGAACCGGATACGATACTTGCCGCTCGAATGGGAAGTCCGATCGCGATCGGGATCAAAGATGCGGAATATATCGTCGCGAGCGATACTGCGCCGCTCTTGCGACATACCCAGCAAGTGCTCTATTTGAGCGATGGTGAGTACGCGCTCTTGAAGCCGAGCGGATATGTGGTTTGCAGCTTCGACCATGAAAAGCGGTCGCCGGATATCCAGATGCTCACCATGTCCGTTGACGCGGTGCAAAAGGGCGGGTACCCGCACTTCATGCTCAAGGAGATCATGGAAATTCCACACGTGCTCGAAAATAGCGCACGTGGCAGAATCGTGGTCGTTGATGGTACCGCGCGTCTCGGTGGTCTGGATGCGCATGCCGAACTGTTGCGAAAGGTCACACGCATGACCATTGTCGGATGCGGATCCGCATACTACGCGGGCATGGTCGGCAAGTTGCTGTTCGAAGATCTGGCGGGCATTCCCGCGGAGATCGAGATCGCATCGGAGTACCGTCATCGAACCATCGTGCCTCAGGCGCACCATGCCGCACTGTTCATTTCGCAGTCGGGTGAGACGGCTGATACGCTGGCGTCCTTGCGCGCCGTGAAGCGTGTCGGTATGCCGACCATCGGCATTGTGAACGTGGTCGGTTCGACCATAGCGCGAGAGACCGATATGGGAGTGTACAATCATGCAGGTCCCGAGATCGGCGTCGCCTCAACGAAGGCGTTCTTGAGTCAGCTCGAAGTCCTCACCCTTGTTGCGATCGCTCTCGGTCGGACGCGCGGCCTTTCCGAAGCGAGAGGTGCGGGTATCCTTCTCGAACTCAGGGAGCTCAAGGGTAAGGTTGAGCGGATACTCGAACAACGTGAAGTAATTCGGCGTCTGGCAGAGGAGTATCTCGGGTATGACGATTTTCTTTACCTGGGTCGCGGGTACAATGTTGCGACCGCGTACGAAGGGGCGTTGAAGTTGAAAGAGGTCTCGTATGTCCACGCGGAAGGGTATCCTGCGGGTGAGATGAAACACGGTCCGATCGCCATGATCGACGAGACCTTTCCTTCGATCGTCATTGTGCCCGGCGATCAATACTACGAAAAAAATCGGAGTGCGATCCAAGAATTGCGCGCACGTTCGGGAAGGGTCCTTGCGATCGCGACCGAAGGCGATAGCGACATCGCCCGTTTGGTCGATGATGTGTTCCATATTCCCGATACGATGGAGATGTTGACACCGATACTCGCCAACGTGCCGTTGCAATTGTTCGCATATTACATGGGCGTCTTGCGCGGGTTCAATGTCGACCGTCCGCGCAACCTCGCAAAAAGCGTTACCGTGGAGTGATGGCGCATGAAAGGATCGAACCCGCCCGTGCGTTATAAGGGTAGCGCGGTGTTTATGAGTATCTTAAAACGATCCCCCTATGAAACTGCGATACGGTGAAGTGTTTCGGTCGTTGCATCTTTCGAACGAAGTGTTACGTACGGTAGTGGTCGCCACCGCGACCTCTGCGGCGTTTGTGCTTCTCGTGGCGGGTTTTGCGTATCGGTACCGCTTCGAGTTGTTCCCGGATATGGCGGCAGGTGTGGGCGAGCGATCGGTCTCTGAAATGGAGGCGTATACTCGTGCGACTGAGCCGATAGTCGACGTGGTGGCGCGAGCGAGCGATGCGGTGGTGTCGGTCGTTATCACCAAGGACATACCCGTACTGGAGCGATATTACGAACGCGTCAATCCGTTCGAGGACTTTGGTTTTTTCGGCGGTGGGTTCGAAGTGCCTCGTGTGCGCCAATTGGGTACCGAGGAGCGCGAGGTGGGTGGCGGCACCGGTTTCTTCGTGTCGGATGACGGCCTGTTGGTTACCAACCGTCATGTCGTCGAAGATGAAGAAGCTCGGTACAGTATCGTCACGAATGCGGGAACGCATTACGAAGCGGAAGTGTTGGTGCGTGACACGCGTTTGGACATCGCGATACTGCGTGTGGAAGATGTTCCGAAGGAGGAGTATTCGCCCCTTGTGTTCGGCGATTCGAGCGCGCTCCTTCCGGGGCAAACCGTGATCGCGATCGGGAACGCACTTACGGAGTTTCGTAATTCGGTGTCGGTAGGGGTCGTCTCCGGGCTTTCACGAACGATCACGGCGGGGGATCGCTACGGCGGCCGTACCGAGCGTCTCGACGGTGTCATCCAAACCGATGCGGCGATAAACCCGGGTAACAGCGGTGGGCCGCTTCTCGACCTTACCGGTGCGGTCGTGGGTGTCAATGTGGCCGTTGCGGGAGGTGCGGAGAACATCGGTTTCGCGATCCCCGCACAGGTGGTCGCAAGCGCGGTCGCGTCGGTGCAAGAGCATGGTGAGATCCGTAGACCGTATCTCGGTGTTCGGTATATTGAACTCTCCGATACGATCGCGCGAAACAATGAGTTGCCGGTCTCCTACGGCGCATGGTTGAAAGGAGGTGTTGACGGTCCGGCGATCATCAAGGACTCGCCGGCGGCTCGTGCCGGGCTGGTCGAGAACGACATCATTGTTTCTTTTGGCGGGGTCTCGCTCGAAAAGAGGTCGCTCGCCGCGTCGGTGCAAGAGCATGCGGTGGGCGAACGTGTCAAGGTGGAATACCTGCGAGAGGGTGAGCGGCACACCGCCGAAGTCGCTCTTGAACGTATGCCGGAGGGGCAGGGCGAGTAGTGTCGATCGCCGATCTCGGAAGCTTTCAAATGGTGCGTCCTCGCAGTGCGTTTCTCATGGTTTCGGCATCGACATACTCGAGTTCCGTGCCGGTCGATAGGCCGCGCCCGAGGACGGTGACCCGTATATTGTGAGAACGTATGAGCGGCGTAAGACGTTCTTTCAGATATTGCGCGGTGTCTTCACCTTCCGTTGTGGCCGAGAGTGCGAATATGACCTCCGAAATCGTTCCCCCATCCTTCTCACCTCGTGCCCCGTCTCGATCTGTCGCAGTGTTCCGTATGCGTTGCTCGAGGTCTCGGATTCGGATCTTCGCTTCGGGATCCTTGTCGAGCGCACTTACGGTCCCGCCGAGTACGAAGTACAAACCTCGGTACACACCGGTGCGTTCGATGTTCTCAAGATCGACGTCCTTTTCCACGAGCATGAGCGTATTCGTTTCGCGTGTCGTGTTCATACATATCGGACATTCCGTATGTCCGGAAGATGGGAACATGCGCATGCAGCGCGAGCAGAGTGCCACTTCCGAACGGGCGCGCACGATGGTCTGTGCGAGCGATTGCACCCAGGGTCGTTCTTTGCGTACGATGAAAAGCGCCAAGCGTCTCGCCTGACGTGGACCGATGCCGGGCAGCCCGCGCAACATTTCGGTGAGTTCGTCCAATGTGTTGGCTGCCATACGATGTTCTTGTCGACCCGATCCGATGATCTCACCATTCCTCGTCCGCGCCGCCCGCGGTCGATGTTTCTTCGAAACCGGCCATGTGTGACTTGTCGATCGAGAGGTAACTTGTTTTCTTTGCGTCGAAATACAGGTCGATCTTTCCTACCGGACCGTTTCGATGTTTCTCGACCAAGATCTCGGTCATGTTGTTACGTTCGTTCGGGTCCGCGTTCTTATCTTCGCGATGAATGAACATCACCACGTCGGCGTCTTGTTCGATGGAACCCGAATCACGAAGGTCCGAGAGACGCGGCTTGCCACCACGTTGCTCGACAGCGCGTGAAAGCTGTGAGAGGGCGAGTACCGGCACATCGAGTTCGCGTGCAAGCCCCTTGAGCGAGCGTGAGATCTCCGTCACCTGCTGGACGGTCGAATCGGCGGAATGTTTACCGGTGGGGCTCATGAGTTGCAGATAGTCTACGATGATGAGCCCGAGTCCATGCTCGCGCTTCATGCGTCGTGCGACGGAGCGCATCGAGAGTATGTTGTTGCCGGGTTTGTCGTCCATATAGATCGGAGCGGTGGATAATCGATCGATCGCTTCTCGCACTTGTTCGAATTCGGTGTCCGTGGTCAGGTTTCCGGTACGCAATTTCCATGCATCGACCCGCGCTTCGCTTGCCAACATACGGTCGACCAACTGTTGCGAGCTCATCTCGAGCGAAAAGATGCCCACGGCCGTGCCGTGCTGGATCGATGTTTGTCGCGCGATGTCGAGTGCAAGGGCGGTCTTTCCGACCGATGGACGTGCCGCAAGGATGATAAGGTCGGACCGTTGCAACCCCGCAAGTAGGTTGTCGAGCGAGGGGAAACCGGTGGGAATCCCGCGCATCTCATCTTTCGATTTTTGGAGCGTCTCAAAACGATCCCATGCCGATACCAGTTCGTCACGCATGGCGACGAATTTGTGAAGTGAAGGAGTGTTGGTGATCTCCATCAAGCGTTTTTCCGCGGAGTCGAGGACATCTTCGAGCTCTCTGCTTTCATCGAAACCGAGCTCCGCGATGAATTCCGCCCCTTCGATGAGCGCTCGCAAGGTCGCGGTCTTGCCGACCAATCGCGCGTAGTGGTATGCGTTCGCGCTCGCGGGGACGGTGTTCGCAAGGTCGGCAAGGTATGTTCTTCCTCCTATACGTTCGAGGTCCTTGGTGGCCTTGAGACGCTCCGAGACCGAAAGTACGTCGATGGGGTCGCTTTTTACAAAAAGGTCTCGGATCGCAGCGAAGATCGTTCGATGCTTTTCGACATAGAAACTATCGGAAGAGACGATATCGGAGACGTCATACATGCAGTCCGGCTTGAGCATGATCGCGCCCAGTAGACCCTTTTCGGCATCGATCGCTTGAGGTGGAATGCGGACATGTCCGAGCGAGTTCGACATAGTTGGTACATTGTATCACCTTCGGACGGTTCGCGTATTTTGACAAAAGTGTGGACACGGTGCACTAACGGGGGATATCACGAAAGGACCATTTCGCGCACATCTCGAAAAGGCCGCTTCGTCAACGCTGTGTTGTTGAGAGACCGCTCCTGGGCGTTTTTCCAAGTCGCAGTCTCTCGCCCGAACATGTTGACTTTCGCCACGGTTTCCCTTAACAGAGTATGAGGTGGGTGTGGCAGTTGCCCCGGGGGACCGGCTCGGGCGATCGATCGTTTCGGTTCTCATGCGCGTTCATTGTGTGATACTATGAACTCATGACCGCACACCACGCTGTTGTCTATGAGGGGGACCGCTCTGCGGGATCACAGGTCGCACGATCGTACATAGAGGATGTCCTTGGCGTCAGATATCGGTCCAATCCGGACGTCTGCATCATCGAAGGTGAACAGTGTACGATACATGATGTGCGCGCACTCAAAGATCGTGCGTATCGTCATGCGTTCGGTGTCGTGCAGGTATTCATCATTGCGTTCGATCGCTTCACGGTGCAGGCTCAGAACGCATTGTTGAAACTTCTCGAGGAACCGGCTTCGAATACTCATGTGGTGCTTCTCATACCCACGCTCGAGCATTTCATTCCGACCGTGCGGTCGCGTTTGGAATACGGTGGTGCTGTGCGAGCGGAACACCCCCCCGAACTGCCGTTTGCGCGTGATTTTTTGCGCGCATCCCCCGAAGAGCGCATCGCTCTCTTGGGTCCTCTTACCAAAAGTGTTCCCGATGCGGAAAAGCCTGCAGCACGGTCTCGCGCGTCTCGGATACTGGATGCGCTTGAGTCATCGCTTGAGGCATATGGTCCGAGAACACATGCGGATTCGTTACGTGAGGTGTTGTTCGTTCGTCGATACCTTGTCGACACGAGCAGCTCTCTCAAGATGCTGTTCGAACACCTTGCGATCACGTTAGATCGTGTCGCATGAACGGTTTTTCGCACGTGATCGCTTTGGAGTCCGGTGGCACCTTGCGGTATCATGCGAGTGTGTTACCCGTATAACGGTATATATCTATGCACACAAGATCAATCATCATCGCGGTGCTTTTACTCATCATCTTCGCACTCTCGGTCAATTTGGCGGTCAGGGGTCGCAACTCGGAGACCGCTCGTTCGCTCGCCGGGTCGTTCGAGGAATGTGCGCGGCAAGGGAATCCTGTTGCGGAATCATATCCGCGACAATGCACGGATGCGGGTGGAGCAGTGCATGTGGAACCGTCGTTGGTTGCTGAGCCGGTGGTCGATTTTGGTGATCCACGTTTGACCGTCGCATCCGCACGAGACATGGCTCTCGAGGCATCTGTATGCACTCGTGAAGGGACGGTTGGTGATTTCGAGACGTTCGATTTCGAGACCGGTGCGTGGCGTTTCTCCATCAAAGGATCCGTTCGAGAATTTTGCTCGCCCGCATGTGTGGTGTATGACGGAACGGGAAGTGTGGAGTTCGAGTGGCGTTGCGAGGATGAGTAGACAAACGGTGTCGGAGTTGATGCGGACACTTTCCGAGTCGGGGATATTGGGATATACTTTCACATACTCTGTCATCGGTTCGTGTGCGGGAGGCGTAAGTGAGGGAATGCGCACGGACATGAGGAACTTACCAGGTTCGTCGGCGCTGTTCACACATCACCATGTACAATTTCACTACATTCGAACAATCGCTTAGGTCGGTGCAGGAACGTTTTCGTCAAGAGCTTGCCACGATACGTACCGGTCAGGCGGCACCGTCCATATTGGATCGTGTTCGTGTCGATGCGTACGGTACGCAGGTGCCCATTCAGCAAGTGGGGAGTATCACGATCGAGGATGCTCGGACGCTGCGGGTCTCAGCATGGGATCGCGCGCAGGTTCGCGCGCTTGAAGTGGCGATACGGGAAGCGGACCTTGGGGTTTCCGTTTCCGCAGATGAGAAAGGGGTGCGGGTCTGTTTTCCCGAGCTTACGAGCGATCGACGCACACAACTCACCAAGCTTGCCCGCTCGAAACTCGAAGAAGCGCGCACCGGTGTTCGTCAGGCGCGCGACCATGTGTGGCAGGACATTCAAAAGATGGAAAAAGACAAACTTCTCTCAGAAGACGATAAATTTCGCGCAAAGGAGGACATGGAACGACGGGTGCGTGAATCGAATGACGTGCTTGAGAGCATGATGCGCACCAAGGAGGAAGAACTTGAAGCGTAGTCTCTGCCGACACTCAGCCCCTCGTACACCGTTCGATTACTTTTCACACCCATACCGATCATGAGCATACTCATATTCATTGCCGTCCTTGTTGTTCTCATTCTCGTTCACGAGCTCGGACATTTTGCGGTCGCCAAGTGGTTCGGGATCAGGGTCGATGAATTCGGTATCGGTTTTCCTCCAAAGGTGTGGGGGAAGAAGTACGGTGAGACCGAGTATACCCTGAATGCATTGCCGATCGGCGGTTTCGTTCGCATTTGGGGTGAAGATCCGACGCAGGAACACTACGAAAACGGTCCCGAAAGTGAGCGAAGTTTCGTAAAGAAACCTCGGTATGTCCAAGCGTTGGTACTGGTCGCCGGTGTCGGCATGAACTTCCTGCTCGCATTCGTGCTCTATACGATGACCTTCATGCTCGGCATGCCGACCGCCATCGATGAGAGTGAGGTCGGTCTATCGACATCCGAAACGCGATTGCTCGTCGAGGGTACGGTGCCGGACAGCCCGGCCGCCGATGCTCTGAAGTATAACGACGAGATCCTGAAGCTTTCTTCCGGTAGCGAAGTGCTTGGAGCAGGTGAGGCGATCGTTCCAAGTGCCGTGATCGGTTTCGTGCAAGAGCATGCCGGTCAACCGATCGTGTTTAAAGTCTTGCGCGGCGGCGAGGAGGTTATGGTCGAACTTACATCTCGTGCGGGACTTGATCCCGAGGATCCCGAAAAGGAGCTCGTTGGAGTGCAAATGCAATTGGTGGGCACGCTTGCGTCCGGTCCGTTCGAATCGATCAAGAAGGGGATGGTCCATACCTACGACAGCCTGCTTCGGGTGTCTTCCGGACTCGGTCATTTCTTCATGCAGGCGATCCGTGGCGATGCGGATCTTGACCAGGTGGCAGGCCCCGTCGGTATGGCGGGCATGGTTGGTGAGCAGGCGTCGCGTGGCTTTACTTGGCTCCTTGCGTTCGCTGCGCTGATCTCGCTCAATCTTGCAGTGATCAACCTTTTGCCGATACCGGCACTCGATGGTGGTCGTCTGCTTTTTGTACTCATCGAAGCGATCACACGGCGACCCATCAAGCCGGCGTTTGCGGTGCGTGCGAACCAACTTGGATTCTTGGCGCTTCTGGCACTCATGGCGGTCGTGACCTTGAGCGATCTTTTCAAATTGTTCGGAACGTCGCAGTAATGAATCGGGACGGTCAATTTCCCGTACCAAGAAGGAACGCCTCGTAGGACATCTCTTTTTTCCCCTCAGGGATCACCCTCGTTATCTCGAACAAGTCGTTCCGATACACGGCATCTGTGATCTTGACCCGTATCGCCGAACCCGTATCGGTGCGGGTGTGATAGTAGAATGTTCCAGGCCATCCATCCATGGCGCAAAATCGCAGGTACTGTCGGTATGCCGTTTGTGTTCTGTCGAGTTCTCCATCTTCTTTTTTAAATTTCTTCGTGAAGGTCGCGTGTGTATGATCTTGCTCGTGTGGTGTGATCGAACCTGTCATCCAAAGGGGAATCACCTCGGCAAGCAGACGTCCGCCCTCGCGAAAGAGTATCTCATCAAGGATGTTTCCGCGCACCGGCCACTCCGGCAGTTCCACGGTCGCCTGAGCGACCAAGGGACCGTGGTCCACTTTTTCGTCAAGCTGTATGATCGATACACCCACCGCATCCCGCGCGTCGTCAAGGATCGCGCTTCGTACGGGCGATGGCCCGCGATACTTCGGGAGCAGGGAAGGATGCACGTTCAGTACCCCGTATTGCGGGTGAGCGAGTGCCCACCCGGGGAGAATGATGTTGTACGCTGCCACAATGAATAGATCAAAAGGAGTGTTCGCGAGTTCTGGAAGCGTGCTCGGATCTTTGAGCGATGCGGTCTGCAGTACCGGTATACCCGCACGGTCCGCCCATGTTTTGACCGGCGGAGGAGTGAGTGAGAGGCGCCGCCCGGCCGGCATATCCGGTGCGGTCACAATGAGGTCGGGAACGAAACCACGTTCGCGCAATTCGTCAAGTACCCACACAGCGAGCGTCGGTGTGCCAAAAAAAACGGTTCCTTGATTCGCATTTCGCATGGCCATATCCTTCGGTTCATCATGCACTTTGAACCCCGTCGTGTTTCTTTGTGACAACATCCCACAGTTCGCCGGCACTGTCGATGAAAAGCACCCCATCGAGATGATCGGTCTCGTGTTGGAACGCTTGAGCCATGAGTCCACCAGCACCGCGGACGAACTTGACTCCGTGCTCATCGTACGCCTCTATGGTCACGTTCGTCGAACGTATGATAGTGCCGTACTTTCCGCGCACCGAAAGGCATCCCTCGTCGACACGGTGTTTCCGCTTCGAACGTTTGATGATGTTGGGGTTGATGAACACAAAGTGTTCGTCCGCGTTCTCGACCCCGTCTTTCGGGGCGAACACTTTACGAGAGAGTATGAAGATTCGGAGTGGTATGCCGATCTGTGGCGCCGCGAGCGCCGCACCGTCCGGCTCAGCGTTCAACGCCTGTTCCATGTCATGCAAGATCGTCCGAACGCGTTGTCCGGAGATCTCACTGATCGGTACCTCCTCGGCACGCTTTCTCAGTACCGTTTCTCCCACTTGTACGATTGTGCGCATGGATTGCACTATAACAAACATCAGGTGTCTTCTCCAGTGTCGGACGTTCCGGGACACGCGGGTCATCAAAATACCCCGACGGGATTCACTGTGACCTGTACGATCGGTGGGAATGTTGAGAGTGTTTCAATGAGTCGCTTGTCCGGCCAGGAGGAGCGTCCGATGCGGAGGAACCCGTGCATTTGGATCTTTCCGCCTGTAACTTTGAGCACTTGCGGATAGATCGCGAATCGATGAACCGCGAGCCGCTCGCTTACTTGGTGCATGATGTCTCGAGTCTGGGATTCGGTCCCGGTGACGGTCAGTTTAATGAGTACGGTGTATGGGGGGTATCCCATGCGTTTCCGCATCGCAAGCTCGCTTCGGTAGAATCCGGAGAAGTTGCCGTTGAGCGCGAGAGAAAAAATGTTCGTATCAGGGTGGCGCGTCTGGAGTAAGAATGATCGGGTGGCCATCTCATGCAGGCGAGTCAGTGTGCCGGTGATGCGTTCGTATATGTTCCAGTTCGCAAGCGAAAGAAGTGAGTCGAGCGAGACGACCGCCACCACGGGTACGCTGTGCCGTATGTAAGGGAGTGAAAGTTCGGTGCCGACAAGGATGGACGCGGGAGTGTTGGCGAAATCGTTCGCCGTGCACAATGCGTCACGGTGTGATGGTGCGGTATCGCTCGAGAGTTCGTATACCGTCGTGTTCGGAAGTCCCGCACGCACTTCTCGTACCACTTGCTCAATACCTATTCCGAGTGTCTCGAGTCGCCAGCTGGTGCAATGTGCGCATCGTTCACGCGCACTGCGGACCGCCCCACAGCTGTGGCACATGAAGTGATTTCCCGTTTCTCCCGAGTGGAGTACTACGGATGCGCCACACTCAGCACAGGTCACCACGGTCCCGCAGTCGCCGCACAGAGTGACCGGCGATAATCCACGGCGCGCGACATAGAGGAACACTCGCTCGCCCTCTGCTATGGCGGATCCGATGTGTGTGCGGAGTTCGGCTCCAACGGCTCGGAAACGCTGCTTTGGGGGACGCGCGAGACCTGCCTGTGAAAGGATGCATGCCTCCGCGTTGAATCGGAATCGATGGTGTCCCGTCACCACCTCTTCGTACTCCCCACACTCTTTGCGATACACGCTCTCAATCGAAAGCGGAAGGTCTGCGAGGTACATCTGTCCTCCGAGCGCGTTTGCGTATTCCAGGGCGAGCGTGCGTTGATCGATCACAGGGTGGTTGCGTGCGCGGTACATATCGCTCGCTTCGTGTTCGAGTGCGATGGCGCAAAGATCGTTCCGAGGCAATCCCAAGAACGCCGGCGTCGTGACGAACAGGATCGGATGACTTTCCTCAAGTGCGGCACGCACCAGCTTCTTCTGTGTGGCGGCCGTGAAGCCGCTGTGTAACAGAACGGCGTACCGTTCGATACCTCCACGGAGTGTTTCGTAAAGAGATTCCGCTTCTATGATGGTGGGCGCGACTATGGCGATCGAACCGCCGCTCGCGAACGCCTCACGGATGGTGCTTTTATAGAATTCACAACGGTGTTCGAACAATCCCTGGAATACACGCGGTACGATGTGGCCGCGCATTCGCGGCTTCGTTGGGCCGTTCGTATGTCCGACGCCGACAAGGTCGCGGAACACGTTCGGAACGTACCGGGCGAATAGTGCGGAGGGTGAGACCGCGTGTTGTTCCGCGGTCTTCAGTATCGCTTCGAAGTAGGCGGCCGTGAGCGATGCGTGCGGGGTTTGCTGACGGATCTTTCGTAGCGGATAGGAGGCGGCGCGTACCGAACTGCGCACTTCACGAGCGTCTCGGACGTTCGAGACAATCGCCTGCACCTCCTTGGTGCGCATGGGTACGGAAACGATCGCGCCTATGGGATAAGAAACGGCGCTGAAATAGGTACACGCGTGCGCGGTTCGACTCTGGGTAAGCGGTAGCACATCGACCGTGAACATGGCGGTCGTCATTGTACCATGCCGCGTGGTTTTCGGTAGGCATGTAAGATCGTCGTGGTGACGTCACTGCGCATCTCCGTGTGCGGTCTCGTTCGTGCAGGTTTCGTGTACGATGTCGATGTGTGCCCCGAGCGTGCGCAGGCGGCCGGCGATATCTTGGTATCCTCGATTGATCATGTAGACGTTGCGGAGCACCGATCTCCCGGTGGCGCCAAGCATGGCAACAAGAAGCACCGCTGCGGGACGAAGCGCCGGGGGTGCCATGAGTTCCGCCGGACGCAAACGAGTTGGTCCTTCGATGAAGATGCGATGGGGATCGGCAAGCATGGTCTCCGCACCGAGTTTGTCGAGTTCGGTGAGGTATATTGCCCGTTTCTCGTACATCCAATCGTGAATGAGCGTCGTCCCTTTCGCCTGTGTTGCGATGACCGCAAAAAAGGGTAAGTTGTCCATATTGAGGCCCGGGTATGGTCGCGCATGTATCTTGTCTTCGACCGCGGTGAGGGTGCTCGGATGTGTCCTGATATCGACAAGTCTGGTCCGCTTGTTGTACGACCGGTACCGACGCACGATGTCATACTTGAAGCCCATTTTCTCAAGAACGAGAAGTTCCTGCTCCAAGAAATCGATCGGTGCGCGGGTGATGAGTATTGATGAGCGGGTTACGATCGCCGCGGAAAGGTAGAACATCGCCACTACCGGATCCTCGGAAAGCTCGTATACGATGGGGACGGAAATGCTCCGCTTTCCATGGACCACAAGCGTGGTGGTACCAACCCCTTCGATGCGCACCCCGCATCGTTCAAGGTAGTGGCATACTTCTTGCACCTGATAGTTTGCGCTCGCGTACTTTATGGTGGTCTTTCCCGAGATGCTTGCGGCGGCAAGTAGAGCATTCTCCGTTGCGGTATCGCTCGATTCGTACATCACGATCTCGGACGGGTAGAGACCGCCGTGGGTCACGTGCCACCACCCGTCCTTCGTGTCTATGGAAACACCGAGGCGTTCGAGTGCATAGAAGTGAGGGCGCACCGTTCGGCTGCCCAGGCGACACCCGCCCGCGTGGGGGAGTTTAAAGTCCTTCAGATGAGCGATGAGCGGTCCGATGAACATGATGATCGAACGTGTCTTTCGAGCCGCATGCTCGTCCAGTTTTTCAAGGTCAAAGTGTTTCGGAGGGACGATCACCATGTCGTCCTTTTCCCACACAATGGAAACACCGATCGATTCCAGTACTTCCACCAGGCGTTTTACTTCCTCGATGCGCGGCACTCGACGCAAGGTCGTCGGTGCTTTATTGAGCAGTGCGGCGGCAATGAGTCCCATGGCGCCATTCTTAGAGGTGTCGACCCGGATGGACCCGGTGAGTGGGACACCGCCGTTCACGACAAAATGCATGCTTTGTTCCATATGTTCGGCAGTATAGCATGCGGTGGCGACCGGTACGATAGGCACATGTGCCATGCTTTCGGCGCTTGCGTGAACATGGGTCGGGAACGTATAGTATCGACATGGGAGACAATACGAAAACGCGGGCCTATGTGGCATTCGCCCTCTCGATCATCTCGGCGGGTATCGCGATCTTCATCTTGAGCTACACGTTGTAAGTCGTTTGCCACCAAGCGTTGTTTTTTGGGTCGGACGTCACCCCACGAACCGGCGGAACTGGATTATTCTCCGTTTTCTGTATATGCTTTGAGTGCATGAACTTCTTTGCACCGAAGCTTGGCATTGATCTGGGCACCACCACAACGCTCGTGTATGTGCCCGGCAAGGGTATCGTGTTCAATGAACCATCCGTGGTGGCCGTTTCGTTGCAGGATCGCCGAGTGCTTGCGGTCGGTACGGAAGCGAAAACCATGGTCGGGAAGACACCCGAGACGATCGTCGCATACCGCCCCATGAAGGATGGAGTGATCGCGAACTACCATGTGACGGAGATCATGCTCGCGTACTACTTCCGTAAGGCGCTTGGTCGATTTAATCCGTTCAAGCCCGAGGTCGTGCTTTCGGTTCCCGCCGGCGTCACTTCGACCGAGCGTCGTGCGGTCATCGAGGCGGCGGTCAAGGCGGGTGCACGCCATGCTTACGTCATCAAGGAGCCGGTCCTTGCCGCGATCGGTGCCGGTATTCCGATACATGAACCTCGTGGACACATCGTGACCGACATCGGGGGAGGAACCATCGATGTCGCGGTCATTTCGCTCGGTGGCATCGTCGCGTCGACGTCGGTCAAGTGTGCCGGCAATCATCTCGATCGCGCGATCCAGGACTATGTCAAGAAAAAGTTCAATATGGCCATTGGTGAGAAGATGGCCGAGGAGATCAAGATCACGATCGGGTCGGCACTTCCGCTCCAGGAAGATCTGGTCATGGACGTGAAAGGGCGCGACATCATCTCCGGTCTCCCGCGAACGGCCGAGATCGCGACCATTGATGTGGTGCGGGCGACCGGCAAGGAGCTGCGTGAGATGATCGAAGCGATCAAAGTGGTGCTGCAGGATACACCACCCGAGATAGCGGCGGATATCATCGATCGAGGCATCATCATGACCGGTGGCACCTCGCAGTTGCGCAATCTCGACGAGTACATCTTTCGGCGTACGGGCGTACGGGCCACGCTCGCCGAACAGGCGCCCTTGTGTGTGGCGCGAGGAACGGGTATCGCGCTTTCGCACCTTTCGACCTACAAAAAGAGCCTCTCCACCAAACGGTGAGATACTATCCACGGTCACGCAGCGAACATGTCGGCATTCTGGGGTATACTGGTGTCATGTCCGACCAGATCGTTTTTTCCCACGAACGTGGCGACACGCGGTTCCATTCGCCCGAGGAAGAGATCGCGTTCCTGCGTGCGCAAGTCGCCGAGAAGGAGCGCCAGCTTCTGGAAGCGGGACATCCCGCGGACAGAGAAGCACTGGCGCATGAAGAACTGATGCGCTACCGGGAACGTCCCGCACACGAAGTGCTGCACGAACAACATCGAATCGCAACCCATGAGGTGGAAGCGATCGCGCTCGGACTTCCGCCCGACAACGTCGACGATGGCGTCATGTGGGAGCTTGTCGGCGTGGTTCGTGAGAGTGGTGTGCGCAATGCGCTCGCGGTCACCGAGCGCCTTGCCAATCCCCATGTCGAAGACGATTTCCATAAGGTGCTCGTACAGTACATCGCGAACGGATACCCGATCGAAAAGTTACCGACGAACGGTCCGCTCTGGCAAGCGCTCCATATGGCGCTGTACGAGGTTACTTTGCCCGATCCGGCAAAGGACGAACGTGAGCGTCCCTTGAAGGAGATCGTGTCGGCTATGGAACAGTTCTACTACGGTATGCTGTCGGTCGCGGCGGATCGGTACGGTAAGGAAGACCGTTACTTTTCGCTCGAGGTGGCAGTGTCGGGTGACCGTGAGGATATCGTGTTCTATCTGGCGATCCCTCGTGACAAGGAGGACCTCTTCGAGAAGCAATTGCTCGCCGTCTTCCCGAAAGCGCGTGCGAGACATGTGCCTCAGGATTACAATGTCTTTTTGCATGACGGGGCCGTTGCGGTCGCGTCGGCTCGTTATGCGGCCGAATCGATCCTGCCGCTCAAAGACTATGAATCGTTCGATCATGATCCGCTCTCCGCATTCATCAATGCGCTTACGAAGATCGCACCGGTGGGAGAAGGTGCGGCCATACAGTACATCGTGAACCCCGTGGGAGACAAATATGACAAGCGGTATCGCAAGATACTTGAAAAATTGGAACGGGGTGTGAAGCTCAAGGATGCCATACGGGACACGCCGGAGGGTGTTGGAGGTGAAGTGCTGAAGACCTTGAGAGAGATCATCCGAACGGAAAAACAGGAAAAAGACAAAAAAGAAAAGGAACGAGAACCGGTCGATCAGCTACTGGTCGAGTCGGTCAAAAAGAAGATCGCGACCCCGGTGATGGCGATCAATGTTCGTATCGTCGCAAGCGCGGCGAACGAGATGCGTGCGGAGAGTATTCTTGGGGATCTGATCGCAAGTTTCAATCAGTTCCAGAACACCACGGGAAATCGACTGGTGTTCGATCGGAAGTCGGGCGCGAAGGCGCTCATGCAAGAATCGAAGCGATTCATATTTCGTGAATTTGATTCCCGTGAGGCGATTCCCATGTCACTCCGAGAACTCACCACGCTCATGCACTTTCCCACCCATGCGGTCTCACACACTCCGCAACTTAAACGGGTGCAGGCCGCGCTCGCGCCCGCTCCGCTCGACATGCCGACGGATGGCACCAAGATCGGGGTGAACACGTACCGCGGGAAGAGTACCGACATTTTTCTCACCGACGAAGATCGCCTGCGACATCTCTACATCATCGGACAGACCGGTACCGGAAAGTCCGGTTTCATTCGAACGCTCATTCGACAAGACATCGAACGTGGCGCCGGACTGTGCTTTATCGATCCGCACGGTACCGATGTGCAGGAGATACTTGAGGTGATCCCCGAGCACAGGATGCAGGACGTCATTTACTTCGATCCATCGGACACACAGCATGTGCTCGGCCTCAATATGCTCGAGTACGACCCGAAGAAACCGGAACAAAAGACATTCGTCATCAATGAGTTGTTCTCGATCTTCAAGAAACTGTACAGCAACTCTCCAGAGAGTATGGGGCCGGCATTCGAGCAGTATTTCAGAAACGCCACCGCACTTGTCATGGAAGATCCGGCCACGGGGAACACGATGCTCGACATATCGCGAGTACTTGCGGATGCGCGATACCGTGAGGTCAAGCTCTCGCGGAGCAAGAACCCCGTTGTCAATCAATTCTGGCGTGAGATCGCGACCAAGGCGCAGGGCGAGGCGTCCCTTGCGAACATTGTGCCGTACATCACCAACAAGTTTGACATCTTTACTGCAAACGACATCATGCGCCCCATTATCGCACAGCAGACCTCGGCGTTCCGCATGCGTGAGCTCATGGATTCGCGCAAGATACTCCTGGTCAATCTTTCAAAAGGGTTGTTGGGAGATATCAATGCGAACCTGATCGGCATGATATTGGTCGGCAAGATACTGATGGCGGCGCTTTCACGGGTAGACTCCATCGGACTTGATCTCCCGCACTTCTACCTGTACATCGATGAGTTCCAAAACATTACCACCGACTCCATCAGTGCGATCCTGTCGGAGGCGCGAAAATACAAACTTTCGCTCACCGTGGCGCACCAGTTCATTGCGCAGCTGGATGAGCGGATTCGGGACGCGGTGTTCGGTAACGTGGGATCGATGGCGATCTTTCGTGTGGGATATGAGGATGCGGACTTCTTGGCAAAACAGCTCGCGCCGGTCTTTGAAACACAGGACATTATGAACATAGAGAACCAGCACGCCTATGTTCGTTTGCTTGCGCGCGGCGTGCCTCAAAAACCTTTTTCAATAAAGACGCTTTGGTTCGAGAAGGGAAGCTCGGATCGTGCGGAGCATATGAAGCGGGTCTCGCGGCATGCGTACGGTCGTGCTCGAGAGGACGTGGAACGTGAGATACAGATGCGGTACGGGATCAGTTGAGCGATCGTGAGATGTCGTACCCACACGGTTCCTCCATGGTCCGAACCGTCTTTCTTGTTCATGAGAGGTGTTATGCATAACTCGCTTGATTTCCATCGTGCGCGAGTCGTACACTGGAGCATATGCACACGGTCATGACCTCGTTCGCACCGATCTCGTTATGATAGGTGATCGATCAAAGCGATTGTTGCGCGTGTTCGGGCCATACCTGGGCATGTTGGTCGCCGCGGTCGGACTATCGTACGTGAGCACGACCATACCGTGGGTATCGGCATTGTTCCTGGGACCATCGGGCCATGAAGGATTCTTCGCCGAGGGTTTCTACCTCTCACTCGCGTTACTTTTTTCGGTCGGATACGGACTGAATTGGTTCGCTCCACGTACCGCGGTGCCGTCTTTCGTGTGGGCGATCGTATTTGGCATGGCGCTTCAGACCCCGCTCATTTCGCTCACCGCACATACGGAGAGTCTGCTCGTGGTGATAGAGCTCCTCGCAGCTTTCGTTCTGTTCGCCGGTGGTGTGGAGGTTCCCATTAAGAACTTCAAGAAATATTTCGCACCGATCGCCGCGCTCGCATGTTTCGGCACGATACTCACGGTTCTGTTGTTCGCGTACGCTCTTTCGGGACTCACCACTCTGCTCGGGCTCGAGGTTCCGATCATGGCACTTCTGGTACTCTCGGCGATACTCGCATCGATCGATCCCACGGCCATCATCCCCACATTGGACCGCATTCATTTCAAAAAGCCGTTCTTGCGCGATATTGCCGTTTCGGAGAGTGCGGTCAATGATGTGGTGGGGACCATGGTGACCCGTTTCTTTTTAGTGGCGGCACTCGGTACGTCTGCGACGATCGCGAGCGTGCATGAGGGATTTTTTCCGATCTTCTCGAAGGAGGTGCTCGAGAGTTTTGCGCTCGAAGTGCTGTGGGGTACGCTCATCGGACTGCTCGGCGCGTGGATCCTGCGCACCTGGGGCGAATCCGTGCGCACAATGCATTGGAGCGATCCCGCACTCTTCTTTGCGGTGCCGATATTTTGTTTCGCCCTGGGTTCGCTGGTCGGCGGCTCGGGTTTTCTTGCGGCGTTCGTTGCCGGGTTGCTCTTTGAGGCGAAAAATGAGACTCGTGAGGTGCGACGTTTTTTTCACACCCTTGTCGATCATTTGGTGAAGCCGATCATCTTCGTTCTCTTGGGTGCGTTGGTGCCGATGGGTATGCTCGTTGACACGATCGTGATCGGTTTTCTCGCCGCGATCGTGTTCATGTTTCTGATTCGCCCCGCTGTCGTATTTTTGTCCCTCATGCCATGGATGCGTGCGGGGAACGAGCTCCTTTCGTGGCGCGAAGCGATCTTCCTGTCATTCATCCGCGAGACCGGTGCGATACCCGCCATTCTCATGCTGAGTGCCGTTGGAGCCGGTCTCGTCAATTCGGAGTTCGTTTTCTCGATCGGTATGTGGGTGATCCTGCTCACATTGATCGTTGAACCGCCACTCACTCCGCTCTTGGCGAAAAGGCTTCAGGTTGCGGGTTGACCCGCCGAAGCGCGAGGGTGGCTCCTTCCGTCGTTTTTGTGGTAACATGCAGCATGGTCCGAGATAAGTATTCGGCGGTTTGGGTATCGCACTCGTCGATGAGCGATTTCTTACAGTGCCCGAGGGCGTACTTCTTGCGGAATGTATACAAGGATCCGCGCACAGGCCGCAAGGTGAGCGTGGTCTCTTCAGCGGCGTCACTCGGGATCGCGGTTCACGAAACACTTGAGTCCCTCAAATCATTCCCGGTCCAAGAACGATTCGAACGCGACCTCTTGCATGATTTCGAGCAGGCGTGGAAAAAGGTATCCGGAACGATCGGCGGCTTCAGGACGGAGGAGGATGAGCGTGAATTGTTCGAGCGCGGTGTCCGCATGGTGGAGCGCGTGTTGCGGGAGCCGGGACCGTTGGCACGAAAGACCATCCGTTTGCCGGACACACACAACGGTATGCCCCCGAACTTCTACCTTTCCGAAGAAGACAATATCATCCTGTGCGGCCTCGTTGATTGGCTGGAATATCGAGAAGAAGACGATTCGGTCAAGATCATTGATTTCAAGACCGGAAAGCTGTCGGAACGCGACGACTCGATGCAGTTGCCGATCTACTTACTTTTGGTGTCCGCACTTCAGAAGCGCAGGGTGAGCGGTGCCGCATACTGGTACCTCGAGTATGCGGACGACCTTGTTGAAAAGTCTTTGCCCGAGCTTGCGGATGCTCATGCGCGTGTCCTTTCCGTTGCGCGCGAGGTCAAGCGTGCTCGTGAAGCACGGGAGTACGTGTGTCACAATGGCAAGGATGGGTGCCGGACGTGTCGTCCGTACGAAAAAGTGCTCAAAGGTGAAGCGATGTTCGTCGGGGTCGGTGGGTACGGGCAGGATATGTACCTGGTGTAAGGGAGTTGTGCGCTCGGATGAGGAGAAGAGTGAGGAAGTGGAGACACTTCTCCACGGTGACGAACGGGTGCAGTGTTATCGAGCGGACGGTGAGCGTGTGAGATCCTCCATGCAACACGGCATTCATCGGATTCGTAAGGTCTTGTGGCGCAGTGACCTACAAGCGGCGTATGTCACTGCCTTCCTCCGTGTCGAGGACCGCGTATCCCCGTGCCCGTAGGGCGTTTCGCAGCTCATCGGCGCGCGCCCAGTCTTTTGCGGCGCGTGCACATTCACGTTCGTGTGCAAGTGAACGAATGTCATCGGGTATGTCCGTCTGCGTGTTCACATCGAGTTGCACTTGCTTCGAGCCGCTTTTCGAGAGTTCGATAAGTCCGAAGCCGCACACTTCATCGAATCGAAGCAGGGTCGCTCGTTTATTCTCGGGTGTTACGTCCCGGTCTTTGACGAGTCGCCACATGAGCGCGGTGACGCCCGGCATGTCCAGGTCGTCGTTCACCCGTTCGAACAACCCGTGCTCATATGCAGGTTCCACGACACCTTGCCTGCTCGCCGACAGGAGTTCTTCGGCGAACATGCGTTGTAGGCGCATGAGTGCGGTCGCTGCAGAACCGAGCGCTTGCATGCTGAAATTCAAGGGGGTGCGATAGTGGCCGGTGCAGGTCCAGTAGCGGTACGCGAGCGGTGCGTACCCCTGATCGATAAGCTGTCTGAGCGAGAGGGTATTGCGGAGCGATTTGCTGATCTTTGATCCTTCCATCAAGATGTGCGCGTTGTGCATCCAGAAGCGGGCGAACGGTTTACCTGTCGCAGCTTCGCTCTGTGCGATCTCATTGTTGTGGTGAGTACCGATGTGATCGACACCTCCCGTATGAATATCGAGTTCTTTGCCAAGATGTTTGAGCGCCATCACGCTACATTCGATGTGCCACCCCGGAAATCCCGTACCCCATGGACTGTCCCAACCGAGGTTGGTGCCGCTACGTTTCCAAAGCGCAAAGTCTGCCGCGTTCCGTTTGTGCGGGTTCGTGTCCACTCGGGCCCCGGTACGTTGCGTTTCCACATCGACGCCTCCCAGCTTTCCATATTCGGGAAATTTTGATATGTCGTAGTACACGCCGTCGGGTGTGCGGTAGGCGATCTCTTTTTGTAACAGTGTTTCGATGAGTGCAATGTCTCCGGAGATGTGCTCGCTCGCTCGAGGGAGGGCGTTCGGTCGTTTGATGTTGAGCAGGTCCAGGTCTGCGAGCCATGCCTCGGTATACTTGTCCGCCATGATCCGCATACTCTCAAGAGTGAGCGGAAGTCCTTCGCGACGCAGGCCGACGGTCATTTTATCCTCACCATCGTCCGCGTCCGAGGTGAGGTGGCCGATGTCGGTGATGTTCACCACCTGCATCACGGTATAGCCGTTCAAAACGAGCGCGCGACGAAGCGTATCCGCAAAGATGTACGATCGAAGGTTTCCGATGTGCGCGTAGTCATAGACGGTCGGACCGCAATTGTACATCCGCACAAAATCGTTCCTGATAGGTGTGAAGCGTTCTTTGCTGCGGGTGAGTGTGTTATAGAGTGTGAGCGGAGGATGAGCCGTTTGAGCCGCTGCGGAATGAGATACACCGGTGTTCATGCGAGGAGTATAACGGATGAATCGTGATGAGGGAAGGATGATTCGGTTTCGAACACGCGATCGGGTCGAAGTCTGGTGATCACAACCACCGTTTGTATTTGAAAAAGATGAAGAACATCGTGGCAAGCGTGGACATCATGCCCACAATGATCCAAAAATCTTGCGGATGTCCGACGACGGGAGTCACTTCCGTGTTCATGCTGAAGACGGAGGAAATGAGCGTGAGGGGAAACGTGACGAATGCCATGATCGTGAATATCTTCATGATCTCACTCTGTTTGGTGGTGAGGAGGGAGTTGTTCGTTTCGCGTAGCTCGTTGAGCGAGGATCGTGCGCTTTTGATGGCGGAAGCGAGCCGTTCGTACTCGCCGAGCGCGCTTCGGAGGATCCGTGCGTATTCGTACCCGAAAAGCGCGACGCCGGGTGTTTCGATCGAGCGGAGCATGCTCGCATGATTATCGAGCGCCTGGCTGTAGTTCAAAAGGTCTCTGCTCAATCGACTGAGCTCTTGCACCATCTCTCGCTCGTAACCTTGGAAGATGCGCTCTTCCGCGGCGTCCAAACGAACGTCGATGTGAGTGAGTTCATCCAAGAGCATGCGATATATCTCCGTAAGCATATAGTAGAACACATAGCCCGCATGTTCGCCCATGTTCCGTTTGTCGAGTATGGTGTCGATATCGAACAGTCGTGAGAAGTCGTGGAGGGGATCGATGGAATCGTAGCGTGTCGTGATGATCCATTTCTTTCCCACAACGAAATCGAGTTCGAGCGACACGCCGTCGAGATCGTGCAGATGACGGAACGCGGGTATTTGGAGGACGAGGTAAAAGTACTCGTTTCTGGTATCCACCCTGGAGCGTACCGAAGGCGCCAAAAGTTCATCGGCAACGAGCGGATCGAGATCGAACTCTTCCATCAGGGAACGAATCTCCTCTTGGGTCGGAGTGACCGCGTCGATCCATACGATGTCCTTATGTGTGTGGCGATAGAGCATTGATCGAAGTATACCAGGTGTATACGTATTTGATGAACGGGCGAGAGGATGATTCGGTGGATAGTGCACATATCTGGCGTGATGGTCGCTTCACGTGGTATCATGACCGTCATGACGCTGAACGACCGTCCCGTACGCATGTTCTTCGTGGTGTTCGGCATACTTGCGGCGTTTCTTTCGGGTACGCTTTTCGGTGGACGTATGTCGCAGGCGACCCTTGTGGTCAGTGGTACCGAACAGGCGCCCCGGTACGTTGACCTTGATCCGGTGTGGAAAGCGTGGCGGCTGCTCGAAGACCGCTTCGTCTCCGCAACGACTACCGACGCGTTGACCGAGCAAGACCGGGTGTGGGGTATGATCGAGGGACTCGCTGCAGTATACGACGATCCGTACACCGTCTTCATGCCTCCGCGGGCGAGCAAGCAGTTCGAGGAAGAGATCAGCGGCAGTTTCGGGGGCGTTGGTATCGAGATCGGGATACGCAACGACGTGCTTACCATCATCGCACCGTTGCGCGGAACACCGGGCGAGCGCGCCGGTTTGCGTTCAGGCGATCTCATCGTTTCCATCGACGGTGTTTCGACTCAGGCGATGACCGTGGACGAAGCGATCGAGCGTATTCGCGGTGAGGTGGGTACCAAGGTGTCGCTCAAGATCGCTCGCGCGGGTGAGGTCGATTTCTTGGAAGTGCCCGTCGTGCGTGAGACGATCGAAATACCCACGCTGGAGACAAAAGAGCACGACGGTGGGATACTCTCCGTGGCACTGTTCAATTTCGGAGGAACCGCCGAATCGGAGATGCGTGACACCATGAAGAAGTTCTTGCGGGGCGGGTACTCGGGACTTGTGCTTGATCTGCGGGGTAATCCCGGGGGGTACCTTGATTCGGCGGTGGAGATCGCGAGCTACTTTTTGCCGATGGGGAAGGTGGTCGTTTCCGAAGTCGGTCGCGAAGGTGCCGAGCGGGTGCATCGCTCCAAAGGGTACGGCATTGTGCGTGATGAAACGCCGATCGTTGTGCTCGTGGACGGAGGTTCCGCATCCGCTTCGGAGATACTTGCCGGAGCACTCGGCGCACACGATCGTGCTCCACTCGTCGGCACAAAGACCTTCGGAAAAGGTTCGGTGCAGGAACTTCTCGAGATAACCCCCGATACCTCGCTCAAGGTCACGATCGCTCGCTGGTTCACCCCCGATGGCGTCTCCATTTCAGATGCAGGTCTGACGCCGGACCTTCTCATTGAACGTACGGCGGAGGATATCGAACAAGAACGGGATCCACAGATGGAAGCCGCGCTCACGTACCTGCGTACCGGGGTGCTCCCCGAGCCGACTCCGACACGGGAGAACACGGCTACGACATCAACTCCTCGCGCGCCTCGTGATAGCTATTAAGTAACGGTTACCGAACCTCCGTCGTATAGTCAATAATTCGGTTACCGACCCGTAACCAGTAATTACTTAATAATTCGTCTCG
>JAYRSE010000002.1:0-26652 GCA_041920275.1 Minisyncoccota bacterium
ACTCCACCAGCGTATTTTGTATCGCGTCGCGATACAAAATACGCTGGCTCCGTTCGTCCTCCGCTCGGCGCAAAACCCATCCATTTCCTTACCATTTCGAATCGGCGGGGGGTGCAGGGGGGAGCCGCAAAAATATGAAAGGAAATGGAAGGTTTTGCTTGCCGCCGCCTCAGCCTCCGAAAGGTGTCGCAAGGTCGCAACGTGCTTACGCACTTGCTCCCAAGCTCCACCTTTCTCCGGCTTCGCGTCGGCCCGAGGCTTCATCGCCGAGTGTGTGGTAGCTTGTACGTCCGCTCACCGCACACTCGCACCTCGCATGGGCCGCTCACGTTCGTTCGCGTTGCCTGCTTCGGTGTTTACGTGCGTTCGCTCTACTCCTGTACCGCCGTTTGCTGCGGTATAACGTGCTTTTTATCGTTGAGCTGTATAATCACGGGTTGTTTAAGCTTTAGTCCCTTACCGATTGCGATGGCATGCCTTTCTTCTAGGGTAGCAAGTGTATCTGCGTAGTCTTCACCAATGTAGTTTTCCAGGAATCCTTTTCCGGTATCATCAAAAACACGTAAAGCAAAAATTGTGTTGCATTGGTTCAAGATGCTCTTACTAACGTTTGCAGTCCGTTGTGTGATAACGAGACTTCCTAAACCATATTTCCTACCTTGCAATATAACCTTGGCAGTTCCGTTGGTTGCGCTTTTGTCACCTTCACTAGCAACGGAATTCCATTCAGGAATAAGCGAGTGAGCTTCTTCAAATACTAACAACACTTTTGCAACTTTCTTGTCCTCAAGTGGAATCTTCATCAGGATTTTAAATAGCTCTTCCGCAATAATTCTTGTCTTTTCTGCTTGAGTAAGGTCTGTAGTATTCACGTTAAAACCGATCTTCTCGCCCCTCGACACCTTATGGTAATCAACATTATAGATTCTAATCTTCTTTGTCGTAGCAAATGCTTTTGAGTCAGGTATCTCGTCAGTATCGAATAAGAATTGACAGAGGTCTTTGTGTACCACACTTTTGTATTCGGCTACATTTCCACTTTTTTCAGGATTTTGTTTTTCCTTTGAAGTGCCTTCATTTTCTTTATGAATATACTCATACTTTACATTGATGCCATTGAAAGCGTTTTCGTCATCAAACACCATCACTTCGGCTGATGTGAGATACGCAGGCAATTCCTTTTTATATTCATTTGTTATATCTATACAAACAACCTTTATGTTTTCATCAGAAATACGTTTAATCAATTCGTACGCAAGACATGACTTGCCTATACCAAGGATGCCTAAGATTGCGGTGTTATGAGTCACTATTGCCCCGATCTCTTTTATTGGGATCTCCAAATCTGTATCTGGTAGTCGACCAATTGACGTTTTTGCAATTTCTTTAATCCTTTCTTCGGTTACTTCTCCCGGGAAAGCGTAAAATATGGGTGAAAAAATTGAAGGCATCCACTTGCTTACATCTAACTCTTTGTTTTCGTAGCTATACTTTCCTAATTTTCGCGCAATGCCAATAATAAAGCCGTGTCGATCAAAGTTTTCCAAGTGCTCCTCTTTGGAATTACCGTTTATAACCTGATAGAGAGTTTCTTGCCCATAAATTAGCGTCTTTAGCGTGGCGCCTTCGCTAATTTTTTGTTCTAAATTATTAGCTTCTCTAACTATTGAAAAATTGATTGTGTTGATATTTGAACCACTTGATACATACCCGATGAATTGCTCCCTGTTCTTATACAAAGGATTTTGTTCAACATGACCCCGCAATGAATCATCAACAGTTTCGCGGTCCAAGTGATAAACCAAATTATTGTTAGCAAAAATTGTTTTTGGCTCTGTAATCAGCTTCTTGTTTTTTAAGTCAATTTTTAAGACATCACCATCATCATCTTGTAGTAAATAAATACTCAACCATTTTTTGTTTAACAAATACTTTGTATCGACGACCATCCCCACTGATCCAACATTTACGGATGTCTCTAAAGCAACAAGATCCCCATATTGTACTGGCTTAGATCCATGCTTTGCGTAGTCAACTTCAACTTTATATAGTAGTGGATTCTCACATCCAATTGCTTGCCCAAGTTCATCACCTGTCTTATCTCGCAGGTATCTAAAGAGCTTTGAAATTTTTTCTACAATCAATCCTACAATATCAAAAAAGGTAAGACATACCCATAAAGCAAGAATGCTCACGAAAGCAAGGATTTTTTCTGGTACCGCGAAATATGAATATGAAGCTGACAAGTATACAACTGAAAATATGACTTTCGATGCACCGAATGTTTCAACAAACCAGTACAACACTCTTCCAGTTTTTTTCCCTAATACAGACTTCGAATCTTTAAATGTGATTGTAAAAATACTCAGAATAAGTATCGCAACTGCATAGTAAAATATTATAGAAAATCCGATAAACTCTTGCTTTTCTGACAAGCCAAACATGGCAATTAAGACAGCTGTTGAATTTGCAATTGCATCTGATGGTTTTGTAAAAAATGGTTCCACTATATAGGAACCCAATATAATCATAAACGCACCAGAGTAAAACCATATGCTAGTATCGGTACCACTACTATTCATCGAGCTTAAAAGATCTCCTCCAATCAATTTGAACACAACAAAAAGGATTACCAGATAGATGAAGGCAACTAAAATTCTTTGGTTTTGGGTAAGATTAATTTTCATGTACAATCATCTTTCTTCGACTGCTCAAGATAGGTGGTATCAAAGTTAAATTTCTTATTTTTCAAATCATGTTCCCAAATGCGGTAAACACACCACCCTATCTTCTTATAATACTTGCTTACTTCCTTGTCACGCTCTTTGTTTCTTTCAATCTTGTTTAGCCAAAAATCTTTCCGAGTTTCGGGTATTGATCCATGCTTCTTACACCCATGCCAAAAACATGAATCGATAAAAATAACAGTTTTGTACTTCGGCAACATCAGATCGGGCTTGCCGTAATACTTGTTTGAGTTTTTCAAATAGCGAAAGCCTGCACGCCACAACTTCTTCCGAAATTCCACCTCCAACTTACTGTCCTTATTCTTCACTTTGGACATTATTTCGCTCCGTTTCTGCTTTGTGAAAATGTCCGCCATGATGATCTTACTTTAAGAATCGAATCTGCAAGTTCAATTTGAAGAAAAGCTGTCCGTTTTCTTCGTAAAGTTCTCCATATCCATATCTTCCTGTGCTCGGTGCATCAAATCGGGTATTTTCATACAAATAGGATCGAAATTCGTCTCTATTGTAGAGGTGATAACACACTACGTCACCATTCTCTTTTACAACAATATATCCGCCGTGTGCCTTGGAAAATCCGTCCCACGGCTTACTTGGCACCATACCCAAAGCTACGGCATCAAGAAAGTTTTTGATCTTGTATTCGTAGTTGGCCAAAGTCAATCCATATTTATCGGAAATCAGTGGGTCCTCTGCAAGTTCTTTGGTCAGTTCCGCCACCGTACGGTGGTTGTCTGAGAAAAAGTGCAACAGCATATGTGCAATGAAGTCGGGCAACGCGGTATCGATCATTTTCATGTTAACGGAAAATTGATCGTTTGAGACTCCGGTAAAGTCAAAAGAACCTCCTGCATCACGTATTGCTTGCACCCGGTCGCGAATCTGCGAGTGAGAATCAATGGCATTTATCGCATTCAGATCGCCCGAAAAGCCTGAGACTTTGTAAATAAAGTTGGTGGTCTGCCCGGGATTAAGAAGCGTTGACGCACCACCCACCATTGACTTGATTGAAAAGCCGAGCATGGGCATCGTTTTTGAAATGCGGTCATAAATGATAGCAACAAGATCGGCCTTTTTGGCGTTGCTCGCTTTCACTTTCGTACATAGCAAGTCCGCCATAAGCTCCTGCGCTTCAGGTATGGAGAACGACCTCGCTTTTTCATTCTTAATCCGATCAAATATCTTAATCGTCTTGTCTTTCAGTGATGTTGCATCAAACTCTTTCAAAAGTCGTCCATCTTCGTCAGTGATTATCACACTCGTTTCCGATTGTGAGATGTCATACATTTTGGTTGATTCATCCGCTTCTTCGCGAATAATCTTGTGGAATACAAAATATTTTCCGTCGATGATCTCAAGATTCCTATCGGCAGCAAATAACTTGCGCTCATCAAGTATTTTGAGAAACGCATAAAATTCCGACCATTCTCCCTTGTTATTTCCCGTATCCATGTTTCTTCAAGGTTTTAACTATTTCCTCGGCCACCGCTTGAATTGCAGGAACCGCAACAGAATTTCCAAGCTGCTTCATCGCTTGAACTTCCGATATGTTTGGTGGAAACTCAAACCAGTCCGGAAACCCTTGCATTTTTAGCCCATGATGCGGTTTCAATTGCACCACCTTACCATCAACACGATACGCATCCCAGTTTCTACGATCATGAATTTTGCTACCCCTGCCACCAACACGCAATGTAAAACCAACCTCTTTTTCACATTTTCCTCCAAAGATGTCGGACATATTGTATTTCAACTCCTTTACAGGTTCCGGGAACTTAAATTCGATGGACTTATCGCGAAAGCCGACCATAAACAAACGCGGACGATGTTGCGGCATTCCAAAATCGCTTGCTTTGACTACTTGGGCGTAAAATGAGTAACCAAGGTCCTCTGTGATAATTCGTTTGATCGTCTCGAACGTCTTTCCGTTGTCGTGCTTATATAAATGCCGAACATTTTCCAAGAAAAAAGCCTCCGGCTTCTTCTCGTTCATGATTTGCACAATATCGAAAAATAATGTGCCTCGCGTTTCGTTGAATCCCTTTTTGAAGCCGGCTTGCGAAAATGGCTGACACGGAAAACCACCTGTGAGTATGTTGAAATCGGGCATTTCCTTCGGATCAACCTGCGTTATGTCCCCGGTAAAATTACCTGACTCAAAAATCTCAGGAGAAAGTTTTGCAAAATTGTGTTGATAGGTTTTTCTCGCAGGCTCATCCCACTCGGAGACAAAAACACATTCAGCGCCCGCATTGTCAAACGCAATATGGAAGCCACCGATGCCCGCAAACAGATCGATGAACTTCGGGCCGTCTTTCTTTTTTGGTTTCTCGGGTGCTTTCGGGTTCGCACCAATGTTGTAGAAATATGTTTCGTTCGCATCAATCATCAAATCAAACAATGAAGCTTGCTGACCCTCGGCAACATACTCAACATTGGTGAAATCCGCTTTCATAGCTTCCGCCAGCACGCTATGTGTGCCGTTCTTTGCGATGATGAGGAAATCCACAACATTGATTCCCATCAGTTGACCCGCCTCAATGACTCTTTGCGCCACTTGCTTGTCTTGTTCGCTTGGAGATGGATCACCCGATGGGTGATTGTGAATAAGAATGACACCCGCCGCTCGCATTTCCAATCCCGGACCGAAAATTTCTCTCGGGTGAATAATGCTTTTATCAAGCGAACCGATCGAAACGGTTTCGTTTTTCAAGAGTGCATTTCTGGCATTGAGATATAAACAAACCAAATGCTCTTGTTTCTTGGTTTTCAAGTCCGCAACTTGAGCGACGGCGTCTTGTGCTGACAAAATAAGGTCGTCCGCGCCACTTTGTTCATCGCTGATCCGCTTCGCCAAGGCGAGAGCGGAAGAAATTTGAAGCGCTTTTGCCTGTCCGATTCCTTGAACCTGCATTAAGTCATCAACACTGGCATTGAGAACATCGTTTCCAAACTTCTTGATGATTTTTTGAGCAAGCACCTTGACGTTTGTGCCCTTGATGCCACTTCCGAGGAGAATTGCAAGCAATTCACTTTTTGTCAGAGCATCGGCCCCTTTCTCCAAGAACTTTTCCCGCGGCCTGTCTATTTTCGGTGTGTCTTTTAATTTTGTCATTGTGTTATTTCAAAAGTTGATCAACACTAACCCCCAACGCTTTGGCAATCTTGTTTATGGTATCAAGTGTCGGGTTCTGCTTGCCATTCTCGATATTGCTGACATGTGCACGGTCTAAACTTAATGCACGACAAATGTCGCCTTGCGACATTTGTTTTTCTTCTCTGATTCGCTTCATGTTTGCTCCCAACCTCTTTGAAATGTCTTCGCTCATGCGTCCTGTTTAGTTATCAACTCCTTGATTGTATCAGATTATTGTATCGGGATACAATGATGTATTATAATCTATATGTGCATATGTTGCGGCGGCAAGCAAAACCTTCCATTTCCTTTCCATTTTTTGCGGCTCCCCCCTGCACCCCCCGCCGATTTTTCAGTCGGAAGGAAATGGAAAGGTTTTGCGCCGAGCGGAGGACGAACGGAGGGACGCGAGCGAGTGTGCGCCTTGGCGCACACCGTAAGAGCGAGCGTTCCGGAGTGAGGACGGAGCGACCCGAGGCGGGAGTATTGGCGTCGAGCGTACGCTTCGCGTCCACATCACCACGCGATCGGCGCGTGAACATACCACGGTATGTTCATCGCTCCGCGATGAGGTGTGTTCGAGCGAGGTGCGCAATTACATCACCAATAGAAACAAGTTCGAGTTTTAGGCCGCCTGCGGCGGCTACGGGGGCGGCGCGGCGCGCCCACACAGCCCCGCCGTGCGCGAAATTGGCCTTTGCGTAATCCCAAAGTGTACCCAATGCCTATGAAAGAGCTCAAACCAAAATATGTTCTCTACGCTCGCAAGAGTACCGAGGATGATGACAAGCAGGTCATGAGCATAGAAGCGCAGTTGTTCGAGCTTCGGGAGTTTGCGCGTCGAGAACAGCTTGAAATCCTATCGGAGTTTCAAGAGTCGAAAAGCGCAAAGACACCCGGGCGGGAGGTTTTCGGGACCATGATGGACATGGTGGAGCGTGAGCGCGAGGGTCTCGGTATTTTGGCATGGCACCCTGACCGTCTGGCACGAAATAGCATAGATGGTGGGCGCATTGTGTACGCGGTAGATACTGAGCGCATTGTGTCTTTACGCTTTCCGACATTTTGGTTTGAGCCAACGCCGCAAGGAAAGTTCATGTTACAAGTGGCGTTCGGTCAATCGAAGTACTTTTCCGATAACTTGGTAGAGAACGTGAAGCGTGGAATGCGCCAAAAACTTCGCCGTGGTGAGTGGCTCACGAAAGCCCCCTATGGATATGTGAACAATCTGAAAACGCGCAATATTGAACCGCATCCCGTGTACTCAAAGATAGTGGTGCGGGCTTTCGAGGAGTATGTGACAGGTACCCACACTATTGAGTCACTGGCGACGTTTTTGGCTGACCTTGGTTTACTGACCAGGAACCGAACACCCCTTGGCAAAGCTTCCATCGTGCGACTTTTGACGAACCGTGCGTATCTGGGCTTTATCAAACACCATGATGAATGGCACGCTGGAAGCTTTGCGCCGATCGTCACGCCCTCACTGTTTGAAGCGGCGCAAAAGGTACTTCAAGCGAAGCGGCGGCCACGTGTACAGAAACAGGCGCATGACTTTCCTCTGACGCAGTTTGCGATATGTGGCGAGTGTGGCGGCATGATCACCGCACAGTACACCAGAAACAGGCATGGCACGCAGTACACCTACTACCGCTGTACCCAAAAGAAGGGCACATGCCGCCAGCCGTACATCTCCGCCGCATCGCTTGAAGCACAAGTTGATTGCGCGCTTCAAACAGTGGCACTGCCGTTGGGTGAAATAGACAAAGTTGAGCAGTGGGTACAGCGGTGGGAGCAGGAACAGAGTACCGAGAGCGGCAGTGCCGCCCGAGACCTGAAAGGTGAGATTGCGGGAGTGCAGGACAAGCTCGACCGTTTGGTGTCACTGTACCTTGATGGTGATATTGAGCGCGTGCAGTACTTGACCCGCAAAGATGCTTTGATGCGCGAAAAGGCACTTTTGGATGAGAAGCTGGCAGGTCTCGGGCACGGGCGTGACGATCGGCTCCAACCCTTGCGGCGTTTCGTTTTGTCTTTGAGAGAGGCCACGAAATTAGCGGAGCGCGGTGAGATGCGCAAAAAACGTGACTTTTTGAAAACGCTCGGCTCCAACCCTTCTCTCAAAGCCAAAACGCTTTCATGGCATTGGGATACGCTTTGGGATGGCGTCGCGCACGCAAAGGCCGATTTAGCGCACGGCGGGGCTGTGTGGGCGCGCCGCGCCGCCCCTGTCGCCGCCGCAGGCGGCCTTGCTTCCGAACTTGTTTCTATTGGTGACCCTACCGGGAATCGAACCCGGATTACCGCCGTGAAAGGTGAGGAGCGAATACGTGGAGCTCCGAAGACCTTGCGAGACGTTTTGCGAAGCTGAGCTTGTCGAAGCTGAAGCAAAAGGTCCGCAAGGTGTACTGCTCCTGTAAGGAGGACGCACGAAGTGCATCCTGCCATCGCCCCGCACGGTGGGTATTCGGTCGCACCCGCAGGTGCCTCGACAAGAAAACACACCCACTCAGCACGGGTGTGTTTTCTTGTCGATGTGACCCTACCGGGAATCGAACCCGGATTACCGCCGTGAAAGGGCGATGTCCTAACCGTTAGACGATAGGGCCGAACAGCTGCCAGTATACCACGAACGCCCCGCTCTGCGAGCCGTCCGCAGCATGGCTGGGCACATACGTGTACGGCGAGGATTATACAACACGGACCGGAAAATGCAAAACAACACGAACAACATGCGGCATGCGTGCGCGCTTGGAATGCTTTTTTTACGCGACGTGCTATAGTTTCCCACAGACACGTTCCGCCCACCCTGAGGTACCCACGATGGTCAAGACCAACAAACGATCGTCCACACCCATCCGCTTCTTGGTTCCCGCAGACAAACAAGACGCACTGCTTGAGTACTACAAGAGCATCGCGCGAGGAAGCGATCTTTCCTGCTATGCGGAGATCGTGCGACCGCGCTATAGAGATATCACCTACTATGGCGCGATCATGCATCCTGAAGAGCGCGCGGTCGTACTGGTGTTCGAGCACATCAAGAACTCCGCCGCGTTCGTGAATGGGGCCATCAACGCCTGCCCGTGGGCCCTATTCCACAGAACATGACACGATGTAACCCCGCGCCCATCAAGGTGCGGGGTTCGCTGTTTTTTTCGTTCACACGAGCGCACCACGACCTACAGTAATACCAACTTCTTCAACCAACCACCGGGACACGGAGCATGTATACCTTTTTGAGAAACTGAGACCGTGCAAGCGCCCTTGGAGCGGTTTCTCAAAAAGGTGTACGGGCGGAGTTCCTGATGGTTTCTTAGGGATGGTATAACACCAACACGGCACAGGCGAGGAGCACCCGATACGCCACGAACACGAGGAGTGAGTGCCGACGCAGAAACTTGAGGAGATAGTGCACCGACGCGACCCCTGAAACAAACGCGGCGAGAGATGCGAGCGCGAGCATGTGCCACTCGCTTTCCGCGATACCCGCTCCGCCGAGCTCGAGGAGCTTTTTGCTCCCCGCCCCGAGCACGATCGGGACCATGAGGAGGAACGCGAACCGTGCGGCATGCTCCCGCGTGAGTCCCAAGAGCATACCCCCCGCAATGGTCGCGCCACTTCTCGAGACGCCGGGCACAAGCGCAAGCGCCTGAAAGCACCCGATCGAGAACGCCTTACGAAGCGTAAGCGTTGACGACGGCATCACCTCGTGTGCCGCATGCGAAGAAGCGGATGCGTTCCTGCGTGCATAGACCCACTCCGCAAAGGCAAGCAACCCCGAGCCGGAAAGCAAGACCCATGCCACGAGCACCGGGTCGCGAAACACGGTGTCCATCGTTTCCTCAAGGAAAAGCCCCGCAAGGACCGCGGGAACGGTACCGACCGCGAGCGCACCGAGCATGGTGCGCGACTCCGCGGGCACCGCCCTACCGCGCACCACACGCCCCGCATCGGAGATCAATCGCCCGATGTCGACGCGAAAGTACAACACGACCGCAAGCGCGGTCACAAGCTGCAAGACCGCATCGACCGCAAGGCCGTGCTCTGTCTCCACACCCAAAAGCTCGCGCGCGAGGATCAAGTGCCCGGAGGATGATATAGGCAGAAACTCGGTCACTCCCTGCACGACTCCCAAGACTATTGCATCGAGTGCTTCCATGACATGTGTCGAGTGTTCGTGCAGCCCACCTGTGGTACACTGAGGATATGCGCACTCGGTGCGCCTAAGTGTAGCACACCCGCATGTACCCGCGAAACCGCAGACGCATCATACTCTTCGCAATGGCATGCGCGCTTGCCGTCGGATCGGTCGCCGTGGCATATATATGGCGGTCGAACACCGCCACGGAAAGAGTCGCGATACCCAATGCCACGAGTACCGTCGACATGCGCGAGCTCGAAAACCGGGACCATGTCTACGGCAACCCGGGCGCACCGATCGTCTTTGTCACCTACTCGGACTTTTTGTGTCCGTACTGCAAGGAATTCCACGCCACCATGAAGCGGGTCGTCGAACGGTACGGCACCAACGGCGACGTTGCCTGGGTCTTTCGCCACATGCCTATCGTTCGTCTCCATCCGCACGCGGCAACCTACGCGCTTGCAAGCGAATGCGTCGCACAGAATGCGGGACACCCTGGCTTTTGGGAATTCGCCGACCTGCTCTACGCGACCGTCACGCCCGAACGTGTTCTCTCGAGTGCCGAACTCGTCGTGCTCGCAGAGCGTGTGGGAGTACCGAAGGAAGACTTCACCGCGTGCATGCTCGACGGTTCGCTCATGGAGCGCATCGAGGCGGATTTTGCCGACGCGATACAGGCGGGTGCGTCCGCCACACCCTTCACCATCATCGTGACCGCCTACCAAGAACTGCGCCGACAAGGTTCACGCCCGTACCCGGTCGTCGCCGCGACGGTCGAGGCGATGCTCCGCAACATCGGCGCGCTCAAGACGCAGAACGACCGCCCCGACGACATGCGCAACCTCTTCGAGGCGATCGAAGACGACACCTCGGAAGCACACGGCACCGAACTCACCCCGGAGGATGCACCGCAGGAAGCGGAAGACAGGTAACCACCCGTCACTCCTCCTGCAGATCTCGCAGGCGACACGCTGTGCACGTATCATCGCCACAGCGCGTGTCCCAGAATGAAAGCGTGCGGATCTCTTCGGCCACGCGCCTGATCTCGTCTTCGAGCGCAGAGGACTCCTCTGTGGTTATCACGAAGGATTCCCGCTTGTATTTTCCACTATCGTTGGGTTCGATGAAGTCGAGCACTCCTTCCTGCATCCGATACTGCCCGTCGTTGTAGCGATCGAGGAGCAGCTTGTAGAAGGTGATCTGTCGCCGGTATCCTCCCGCCCCCGCCTTGCTCTGCGCACTCTTGGTGAGCCCTTCGATCTCATTCCTGCTTTTCGGCTTGCCGGTCTTGTAGTCCACCACTGACACCTCGCGACAACGGTCATCGAGACATTCGAGCTTGTCCATCTTACCCGTGAGCCGGATGGTACCGTCGAGCAGCACACCGTTCACTGCAAGCTCGTTCTTTGTGCGAGGTTTCCAGGTGGCCTGGTATGCATCGTACCACCCCGAAAGCGCGGCACCGGTATCGCGCATCACCCGATCGAACAGAACGGGTGGCAGGTCCACCTCTTCCATGTGGCGGCCGAAACACGCCAAAAGATACTCCTTGCCCGTCGAGACGTCTTTGTTGCGCGCATTGAAGAAGTCCTCCAACGCCCCATGCACGGCGGTACCCTTCTGCTGGTGAATGGTCGGCACGAACTGCGTGTAAAAGAAGTTTTCATAGAACCATTTCCACGGACAAGTAAGGTAATTGTTGAGCGCCGTCGCGGAAATTCCACGCTCATTGAAGGCCTCCCGTATGAACTCACGGTAACGCTCCGCACCCTGTCGCCCGATACGCTCCACAAAGAGCGGTGGCCGCTTGCCTGCGTAGCGTTCGGACACCTCCGCATCTCCGACCCGATGTTCGGGACGGATCTCCTCGATGAATTGCGAGGGTACCCGATCCCTGCCGTCGGGAGCGACCGCGGCATAGCTCACGTACACATCACGCCGTGCTCGCGTTACCGCAACGTAAAAGAGTCGGCGCTCGTCTTCGACGTCGGACCCTTCCGAGACCGCACGGTCGCCTTCCATGACGGGCAGCACAAAGTACCGCTTCGCACGCTTGCCTCCCCAGTGCCCGTCATAAGCATGCGCGATGTACACATGGTCGAACTCAAGCCCTTTCGCATGGTGTGCGGTCATAAGGCGCACGGCGTTAGGCGTATGGCGTGGTTCCGCCTCGAGCGTAAGGTTGTGCTCTTCGAGGATGCGTAGGAACACTCCGTAATCGCTCAACGAAAAGAACGGCTTTCGACGCACATGCGCTTTCATCTCGTCGAACAGTCGCACGAGCTTGTCGAACTTTTCGGTATGGAACGTGGAATGCTGGATATGCTCCAAAAGTCCCGAATCACGCGCCACCGCTTCGAACAGGTTGAGGAAGGATTCGTTCTCGGAAAGAGTCTTCCATGTGGTGAGCTTCGTAGCGAGCGCATCCACCGTTTCGGGTGCGGTGAGCGTGATGCTCGCGTGGTCCATGAGCACCTCGTAGACACTCCGACGCTCGGTCCGTGCGGCACGCAAAAGCGCATACGCATCGGGTACCGTGATGCGCAAGAAGCCCACAAAAAGCACCTTTGCGAGCACATCGTCGTTCCCAAGATCCTCGACCGCACGCAGGAGCAGATTGAACTTGCGTATGTCGGGGTCGTCGAGCACGCCGTGGCCGGACTCGATCAAGAAGGGGATGCTCAGTCGCTCGAAGTAGTCGGCAATGTCGTCAACATCGCGGTTGTTGCGGTACAGGATCGCGATCTCGTGTGCCGGCACCCCGTCGTCGAGCTGCCGCTTCACCGACTCCGCGAGAAAAAGCAGCTCCTCGTCGTCCGCCCCGAACTGATACACCTTGATGCGGAGGTCCTTGCCTGCGGGGCTCGCATGGGCGACGAGCGGTGCGGCAATGCCGCTTGCGGCGTGCTCGATCAGGGACTGTGCGGCGTCGAGTACGCCCTGATGACTGCGATAGTTGGTGTCGAGGGTGATGCGGCGCACGTCCCTGAACATGCGCTCGAAGTAGAGGAAGTTCGCAAGTGAAGCACCCTGGAAGCGAAAGATCGCCTGTTTCTCGTCACCCACGACAAAGAGGTTCGGACGATCGAAGAAGGTGGCCAGAAGTTCGAGGATCCTGTTCTGCGCCCCGTTCGTATCCTGATGCTCATCGACCAGGAAGTACTGGTACTCCTCTTGGAGCTCGCGCAGAAAGTCTTCACTGCCCTCCATGGCCTCGATAAGGAGCAAGAGCGAGTCGTCGAAGTCAAAGCGCTTCTTGTGTGCAAGCTCATCCTGGTACCTGCGGTAGAGCTCCGCCAGCTCCTCGTTCTTCTCGATCACCCGAAATGCTTTCTGTGCGTCGCTTTTCATCTTGCCCGCATGGGCACCCTTCTCATGGTAGAGGTCGTCACGACTCTCGAGCGCATGGCGTTCTTGCGCCACCCACTCGCGAAACTTCACGGGCGAGAAGCCCTCGCGTTTGAGGTTCGATATGGCACGCAAGATCTCGGGTACGTTGTGGTAGGGCTCGCCAAGCGGTTTCAGGATCTCGTAGCTCCCCTGATCGAGCAGCGAACGAACGATGTCGATACGCTCGACCTCCGATGCGTTAGAGCGACCGACGATTCCCGCGAAGCGCTCGGGGTTGCTGTCGATCACGTGGTGCGCAAAACTGTGAAAAGTGAAAATGGAGACGCGGTACCCGTCGCTCCCGATGATGGAAACGAGGCGCTTGCGCATGTTCGCCGCCGCCGCGTTCGTGAACGTGAGCGCAAGGATCGCGTCCGCGGGGATGTCGGTCCGCCGCAGGATGTTCGCGATGCGCAGGGTGAGTATCTGGGTCTTGCCGGTACCCGGACCCGCAATGACCATCACCGGCCCGTCGATCGCGTCCACCGCCTCCCGCTGACGGTCGTTCAAGCGGGCGTACAGGGTTTCAAATGCGGCACTCGTTCGCATACACGCAGTCTACCACAAGAACGCCCCGCCGTTCAGTGTCTATCGGCACCTCGCAAACCTTCGGTCGATAGTGTATAGTGCCTGCGGAAACCCTATTCTACCAACCCCGAAAGGAGAGTCGAGATGACGATCACATTGACCACTGAGCAACTGCGGGAACAAATGCTCGGTCATCCGGAGATAGGAACGACGATACGTATTACTGACGGAGGAGAAGTGCGCCTGTACATCATGTGCAGCATATTCGCCCCTCCGGAAGAAGACACGGATGGTGAGCACGAGCTGTACCTCCATCGCGACGGTTCGTGGAGAGATTCTATGTATAGTGGCCCGACCCCGGAACAGACCGCACTCCTCTTCCACACCAGAGACGAAACGGAACGGAGACTCTCGGAAATCAACACCGCACTCGCCTCACCGCACCTGCCACCCCGCTCGCTCTAATGCTGCCGTGACATCCTTCTGCACCCCACCGACCTCGGCGTCGGTGAGGGTCTTTTCTTTGCTCTGAAAGACCAGATGCCACGCATACGAGACACGTCCCTCCTTTTCGAACGTATCAAAAAGATAGTGCCGCACCAGCGTTTCGGGTGCCGATTCGATGACGACCGCAAGCACTTCCTCGGCAGGAACATTCGCGGGCACCCACACCGCAAGGTCCCGGTAGATGCACGGGTAAGATGACCACGGTGTATAGCGTTTGGTCGGATCCCACGAGGTATCCGGTTCATACCCTTCCGGCTCCGGAAGCGCGGGGAGGAGCGCGTCCAGACTGAACTCCACCACCCCCTCCTGCGGGTGTTCGTTCGTGAGCCGCATACCGAGCGAATCGGCAAGAGCGGCAAGGTCCTCCATGAGCACTTGATCCGCTTTCGCTTGCTTCCCTACGACCGCTCGCACACCGAGCGCGACGTGCAGCACCTCTCCGTGTGCATGGAACACGGTCCCGATTTCAAAAAGTTTGACCGTATCAAGTCCCAAGTACGGCGCGTGGTAGGCGTTGTCCGTAAGCGCCTTTTGCATACCCGTACGAAGATCGGCCCGCATGAAGCCCTTGTCGGACGCAAGCGCATTTGCAAGCTCGACTTCGCCATGATCGGTGAGCGCGTAGGTATACACCTCCGAGTACCCACGCATAACGAGCGCGCGACGGATCCGCATGGTGTAGTAAACGCTTGCGTTCACGGCGGGCGACACATCGGAAGTCTTCGGCAGCAGTGATGGTATGTTGGCGTAGCCGTGCACCCTACCTATCTCCTCCACGAGGTCCGCCTTGATCGCGATGTCCTTGCGCTCCCACGGGGGCGTGATCGCGAATTCGTCGTGTGCGCGAGAGAATTCCCACTCGAAACGAATGAGGATGCGCTCCACGTCGTCATAGGTAAGCGAGGAACCGAGTGTGGTGTTGATCTCAGCAAGGGTAAGGTCGATCGGCTCTCGCTCACCACGAGGCACGAAGCGGTCCTGCGCCCCCACGAGCACACCACCCGCAACGTCCGCAATGAGCGCAATGAGGTCGCGCATGGCGAACGCGGGCAACTCACGCGCCGGTTCGTTCTGAAAGCGCAGCGAGGCCTCTGTGGCGAGCCGAAGCCTGCGCGAGGTCTTGCGTACACTCCGGTAGAAGAAGTGTGCCGCCTCAAGGACGATGTCGGTCGTACCCGCGTCCAGCTCCGCCTCTTTGCCACCCTTGATACCTGCAAGCGCAAGCGGCATGCCGCTCACACCATCCGCGATCACGAGGTCGTTCGAGTCGAGTGTGTACGACTCGCCGGAAAGGACCGTGATCCGCTCACCCTCCTCGGCAGAGCGCACGCGTATGCTCCGTTCACCCTCGTCACTTGTTGCAAGTTTGGACAGGTCGAACGCGTGGAGCGGCTGTCCGGTCTCCAGCATGACATAGTTCGTGGCGTCAACGACGTTGTTGATCGAACGATGACCGAGTGTCTCAAGTCGCTTGCGAAGCCACTCGGGAGACGGGCCGATCGTCACGCCGCGCATCACCACGCCCAGGTAGCGCGGGCACAGGTCCGTATCCTCCACCGACACGTCGAACTGTCCCGCTACGGGCAGGGTCGGGATGGGGTCGCGCAGCGGATCGCGCGCAAGCGGTATGGAAAGCAACACGGAAAGCTCGCGTGCCAAGCCACGATGGGAAAGGCAGTCGGCGCTCCGGTTCGGCAACACATCGACGTCGATCACCCGATCGTCACCCACCTGCTCCACTCCCTCTATCTCGAACGAATGAAATGTGAGCAGATCTGCGATCTCGTTTGCCGCAGGGAGCGGCGTGTCGAAGAAGGTCTGAAGCCATGCATGTGATATGCGCATACGAATGTCGTTTAGAACTGATGAACGAAACGCAGGTCGCCCGTATGGAAGAGCCGCAGATCATCCACCTCGGCGGCTATCATGATCAAACGCTCGATGCCGAATCCGAACGCGAACCCGCGATACTTTTCCGGATCGACCTTCGCTGCGCGCAGTACGTTCGGGTGCACCATACCCGCACCCATCACTTCCACCCAGCGTTCCGTGCCGTCGCTCTTGCGCAAGAGCATGTCAACCTCGACCCCGGGTTCGACGAAAGGAAAGTACCCGGGTCGAAACCGTATCGCGATCGGACGTTCGAAGAATGCGCTGAAGAAATGCTCGAGCGTACCTTTGAGATGCGCAAGCGAGATGTCGGTGTCGACACAGAGCCCTTCCGCCTGAAAGAACTGCGCCTCGTGGGTGGCGTCGGTCGCTTCATTACGAAAGACCCTGCCGGGCGCGATGATGCGAGCCGGCGCCCCATACTTTTCCAAATACCGCACCTGCACCGGGCTGGTGTGGGTCCGGAGCACCGCCTCCTCCTTGCCTTTCACAAAAAAGGTGTCCTGCATGTCGCGCGCCGGATGGTCGCGCGGCACATTGAGCGCGTCGAAGTTGTACCATTCGCTCTCAACGAGCGGCCCCTCGGCACATTCGAAACCGAGCTCATAGAAAATGGCATTTATGCGGGCGATCGCTGCCGAAATGGGATGTGAGTGACCCTGCATACGGTGCAGTATACCGCAAAGAGACTCGTCTGACGAGCGTCACGACCCGTGCAAGGTCACCACGACGTTTCGCGGTACTCCTTCCCATCGTATACCACGAGCGTACCGTCGGAGAGGATCCGCGGAACGAGATTCGACTCCTCGATGAAAGTCTGAATGTTGCGCTGTGAACGGCCGTCGAGCTCCACCGCATACACCCCGCGTTCGCTACCGATCACGAGCACGTCGTTGCGATCGGGAAAGAAATCGTACCAGGTGATGTCCTCCGCCCAATCGATGACCTGCACGGGTGTACAGGTCGCGGAACAAAAGTAGTACGGGGGCGCATCGTTCTCGCGTGCCCACGTGGCATACACATTCCCATCCTCGATCCAAGTGAGGATCCCACTGCGTTCACGCAGTGCGCTTTTTTTCATATTATACAGATCACTCGAGCTTGCGGATCGCTCCAGCCATTCCGGGAACACCCGTTCCGTAATGAGCGTGGTGGTGGCAACCTTCTTGCCCCGCACCATAACGAAGGTGGAACTGGCGATCTCTTCCTCGAATTGCCCGACATGCTCCGCAAAGTGTTCGGCGAGCTCAAGGAAACGCGGGTTCTTGAGCTCCTCCGTGGAGGAGGCGAACGGTCCCGCGAACACGCGTGATCGGTCGAGCGTAGTCGTCGCGGTGACCGTGGCCCACGTGAACCCTTCCGGCAACATGAGGATGGTCGCCTCGGTCACAAACTCGGGCCGGACGGCAAGCCGTTTGGTCCAACTCCGATACCCCTCGCGAGTGACCCACACCTCGTACGTCTTATTCGGGACCAAATTCTGTATGTAGGTGTTCTTCGAGAACGCGCCGTTCGACTCGATGAACACATCGTCGAGGTAAACGGCGGTGTCCGCCATGTCGGAATGGATATAGATCCCGCCGGTCTGCACGATATTGAACGCTTCATCGAAGCGGTACCCGTTCGAGTACAAAATGAGGAGCGGTGTGCCTCCCATGAATATGATCGTCAGGGCCCAAAGCAGCAAGGTGCGGATCCGCGACGAGAGTGGCTGTGAGTGGTTCATACGGTTTCCGATTTACGGTGCTTTGGTGTCACCCAGAACGCACCGACATACGCCCCGAGCATGAGACGTGTCTGTGCGTGCAATCCCGGCAGGGCACCGAATATGGTGATCGTGAACGGCACCAGGAGCCACTGCAACGTCGCCCCGATGTAACGTATGCGACGTCGCGGATGGTCGAGCGGCAGTTTCGGCATAAAGGAAAAGGCCATGACCGCGGCGAGCACCAAGCCGAGCATGGCGACGATCATGATGTTCCTCGTAATGTACGGCAGACTATAGGAGAGCACCGTGTCGCGGAACGCCTCATCGCCAAGCACGAGCGGGAGCCAACCTAAAAGCATGATCATAATGGGCGCAGTTGCAAGCGACCAAAAACCTTCGATCTGCACCAGAGTATGGAACACCTTTTTTCTCAACGAAATGTTCTTGTTCTTCACAAAACCGAAGAGCATGTACGGTATGTTCTCAACGCCCCACATCCACCGAAAATGTTGACGGTAAATGTTGATGAGCGTACGCCAGGTGTTCTGCGCCAGATTGGCATCCATCGAGACGGGATACCCGATCGGCACCGTCCGGTACTTGCCGTCGTTCGCAAGGTAGAGGTTCCAGAAGATCCGTGAGTCATCGGAGATCATGTTCTTTTGCCAGAAACCGACCTCATCGAGCGCCTTGAACGATATCGCATGCGAAGAGAACGTCGTAAGCTTCTCGGCCCGCTCTTGCTGTATCATCTGCCAGAACGTGCTTGAGAATGCGGCGACACGGGAAACCGCCGGTGCATCCCAGATGTTGTTGTTGTAGAGCGGGACCGGCTGAAAGGACGCATGATGCGGGTCCTCCGTGGTAAGGAAATGCCAGGTAAGGCACAGGAAATACTGCGGTTCGATGATGGTGTCGATATCGAACGCACTCACGATGATATGCTCGTAGGGGATACGTTTCGGACGCACCACCCGATCGCGCGCTTCGATCGCCGCAAAGGTGATGTTCGGTCCCTTGCCCCGTATCTCACCCGGCAGACCATCGGGATGCGCGGTGACCAAAAAGTGCGCGAACGTGTTGCGATATTTCTCCTCCATCCTCTGTGCGATCGCTTGCGCTTCGGGCCCCGCTCGCTCCTCGGTCGCAAGCACGATGATCATACGCCCGAGGTCGTACTCTGCACGAGCGATGCTTGCAATGGCCTCATCGACCGTCGACTCCGACTCTTTATAGAACGGGAGCAGCACCATGTGATACAGATGCTCGTACTTGAGCGTCTCCATGCGCGCACGCCAATCGAGCGCCATGTTGTGTTTGAGTCGCTTCCAGTTGTGCCGCTGATGGAGCGAGAGGTAGAACGTCTTCAGCAACCAATAGAGATCGAACGCGATAATGAAGTACGCCGCTGCGGACGGGGCGTAGATCGAGAGCACCACCGTAAGCGCGATCGTTCCCCACGAGAGCAAGCCCGGAAGGATCTCGAACACCCGAAAGAGTACACGGTCCCATCCTGTGAGATCGCGCGCGTGCGCTACATGAAAATAGGGCGATCGAACAAACTGCATACTTGTTTGGAACCGCTGTGTTCCGCGTATTTACCACGATCCCATGCCGCGAGAGCCGAAGCCGAGATTCGAACTCGGGACCTACCGCTTACAAGGCGGTTGCTCTACCAACTGAGCTACTCCGGCTCTCACGGCACGCACTCCGGACGCGGTACTACACACCACTCTCGTCATCGAACTCCGTTCGGACACGCCGCTCACGTGCCACCATGCGCAAACGCGACACGTACGGCTCTTTTTTGGCGGGCTTGCGCATACGACGTACACGTTGTGCGAACGCAGCAAGCTTTCGCTCCACGTACCGCACGACGAGTAACGCGAGGTACGTGAGCAGATGAAGACTGCGAGCGCACACATCGCGACGCACGACGAGTCGAAAGTCATCCACGGCTTGTGCGACCGCGAACATGACGCGAGCGGTGCGACGTTCGATCGACCGTCGCGCATTTCCGCCAAAACGCACTTTGCGGACCTGCTCGACACGAGCCATACCGTATACGCCCGCTAAAAGCATAGCCGAAACTGCGAACAGGTACAACATGCGCTATGCACGTACCGAGAAACGAGCGCACTCCGTGACCAAGATCCGCTCGCCGAACTTCTGTATCGCTCGCTCGACCATATCGCCCACCGTTACGGAAGGGTCCTTGATGAAGGGTTGATCCATGAGAACCTGCTCTTTCAGATAGCTTGCCATCTTACCCTCCACGATCGAAGCGCGCATCGATTCGGGCTTTTCTTTCGCCTCCTCCTCGAAAAGCTCTCGCGCCTTCGCCACATCCTCCTCCCTTACCTGCTCCTTCGAAATATAGCGAGGATTCGTGGCGGTCGCATGCATCGCGATGTCATGTGCGAGCGCGACGAACTCTTCGTTCTTGGCCACGAAATCCGTTTCGCATGCGAGCGCAACAAGCGCCCCGACATCCTTTGAAGAATGCACATACGCCTGCACGACACCGGCACCGAGCGATCGGTCCGCCTTCTTTGCAGCGGCTGCACTTGACTTCTTTCGAAGGACGATAAGCGCCTTCTCCATGTCACCACCCGTTTCCTCGAGTGCGTGCTTGCAATCCATGACCGAGAGTCCGGTCCTCGTGCGGAGATCTTTGATCTCTTCGGGAGTGATGTGCATATGCCAAATGAACGATTAGAATATTCTCTTAAAGGACACGAATGCCACACGTATAGGAAAACACTATGCACGTGCCGCATCGGCAACAACGGGCATCTCGCTTTGGCCGACAAGATAGGCGTCAGCTATTTCGTGCACGATGTATGCGATCGACTTGCGTGCAGAGTCATTCGCGGGTATGGGAAACGCGACGTCGGAGAGATCACAGTCGCTGTTGGTGAGCGCGATGACGGGAATGTTGAAACGATGCGCCTCTTTGATGGCGGTATGCTCACGTTTTGAGTCCACCACGAAGAGCGCATGCGGAAGCTTTTCACCAAGGTCCACCAGGCCGGCATACATGCCCTCGAGTCGCTCGATCTCGCGGTCGATCTGCAGCCGCTCGAACTTGGTGTATTTGCTGAGCGCGCCACTCTCACGCTTTGCAATGAGATCCTGCATGCGCGCAACACGACGCTTGATTTCGGGGAAATTGGTGATCGTACCGCCGATCCAACGACCGACACTGTACGCCGCACCGCATCGAAGCGACTCTTGTTTGATCACCGCATGACTTTCCGGCTTACCGCCGACAAACAGCAACATCTTGCGTTCACGGCCAAGTGTCCGGGCAAACTCCTTCGCCCGCTCCAAGAACGCATGGGTCGCATTGAGATCGAACACATCCATACGATCTTTGTTGGTATATAGATGTTTCGCCGCGCTCGGGTGGCGACGGGAGCGCGAAAGACCGTAATGAGCACCCGCAGTAAAGAGCGCGTCCAATGTTTCGTTGGTGGGGGTTGTGATACTGTTCATAGGTAGCGAGGATTGTAGCAAATGCTTGACAGTTTGGCAATAGAGGAAACCCGAGGTCAGACACCCGCATCTGAAGCGTCCGAAAGTGCCTGCAATATGGCCTCGATATCCCCCCGCAGAATTCCTTCTATATTATGCCAACTTTCCTTGATACGATGGTCCGTTACCCGATCCTGCAACACGTTGTAGGTCCTGATCTTCTCGCTTCGATCACCGGTACCGATCTGCCCTTTGCGCTCCGCAGCGTACTTTTTCGCCTCTTCCTCATCCTTCAGTTCCTGCAGTTTGGCGAGGAGGATCTGCATCGCCTTTTCACGGTTTGCACCCTGGGTCCGCTCCGAGGTGCAGCGAACATCGATCCCGGTCGGCTTGTGTACGAGGCGCACGGCGGTCTCCACCTTGTTCACATTTTGTCCGCCGGCCCCGCCCGACCGTGAGAATTCCATTTCGATATCTCCCGGTTCGACCTCGACCGTCACCTTTTTCCGTATCGGAAGAATGGCCACGGATGCCGTGCTCGTATGGATCCTGCCGGAACGCTCGGTCGCGGGTATGCGCTGCACGCGGTGCACACCCGTCTCGAAACGCAACTTTTTGTACACATCCACACCACGCACATCGAACGAGGCCTCTTTATATCCATCGACCGGACCGAGCGAGGTCGCGATCGGCCGCACGATCCACCCATGTGATTCGGCATATCCGCGGTACATGTTCGCAAGATCGCCCGCAAAAAGTGCCGCTTCGTCACCTCCGGCCCCCGCACGGACCTCCAATATCACCTCATTGGGAAAACGATCTTCCTCCTCCTCTTCACGCACGATCTCCTCCATTTGCGCAACAAGCGCTTCCTGCTGCGCCACAAGAGCGGCAAGCTCCGTCTCAGCAAGCTCGGCCATGGAAGGGTCCGACGCTGCAAGTTCGCGCACCTCGTTCGCCTCCCGCTCCAACCGCTCATACTGCTCGGCATGATACTGCGTTTTTTGGTTGTCTTTGTAGCACTGAAGGTCCATAGATCTATCATACACCAAAACCGCCTGGAGGCGGTTTTGTATAAAAGATGATGCGCTATTGCTTTACCGAGGCGAGTGCCGCGCGGCGCTTGAACTTCTCGACGCGACCTGCGGTGTCTATCACACTTTCCTTGCCGGTGTAGAACGGATGACTCGCGCTCGAGATCTCAACGACCACCTTCGGATATTCCTTGCCGTCCGACCATGTTCCGTTCAGTTTGGTAGCGATGGTGGAGCCGAGCAAGATGGACTCCCCGCTCGAAGCGTCCTCAAACATGACCGTGCGATACCCTTTCGGATGGATCTTTGCTTTCATAGTGACGCTACTTTACCAGAAAAATCGGGGCGATGCAACGACATGGCACATGTTGACGATATGTAATATCCGTTGTATAATGTTAAGCTACGCCCACTCCGCGCTGTACGCTCGACCGAGGATTCGCTCCGAACATCGCCGCGCCAAACCATTCCGCTTCGATGCGCGCTCTTGCGGAGAGGTGTTTTGGTTCGCGGTCGCTATAGTTCGCTCAATTTCTTCAGCGTGTCAATCTGTTTTTGGTAGTACGCGGCGTGTTCCATCACGCCATCCCCGTAGAATGCGTACGCGGGATTCGAAGCGTTTCCTCCCGCAAAATAACGCAGTGCTGCATAACGCTCCGCTTGCGGCGTACCGCCATTTGCGCCATTGTCGCGCAGCAGCAGGGCGGCGGCCATGAAAGCATCCTGATTATCCCAAGGATTCGACGGGCTCTGCTTACCGCGCAGCACACGCAGACGATCCATGTCGGCCCGATATTCCCACGGGCCCGCCCAAAACGATTCAGATCCATTGTATGCACATGTGCCGGCAGCCGTGTTCACGTATCCACCGAAACACGCCCAGGTCGAGGGAATGAACTGAGCGGGACCCATGGCGCCACCCCATCCGTACCCGGGCTTTGCGGATACGGGAACCGATGACGGATCGACCCCGAGGGTACTTGCGATCACCTTGAAAAGCGGCCGATCGCGGGTGGGATGCATATCTTCGGTCCACACGCCATTGCCCAAGAACTCACCCAGTCGTGTTTCCTGTTTCAGGAGACCAAGTATCAGTGCGGGTCGAACATCCGTCTTCGTACCTGCGAACACCGCATACTCGATCGCATTGCCCAAATTGATCGAAGCGCTTCCCCGAAGCTCAAAGAGCTCGGAACGAATCTGCGCCGCACTGCGCTCGTTCTCTTTGATCAGATTTTGGTATCTCACCTCCTCTCCCTTGGTGACCCGCAAGATCCGCGCCTTCTCACCCTCCTGCTCTTTCAACTTGTTCTGCTGCAGCAACTTGAGCTGCTTCAACTCACCCTCGCTCTCTTTTTGCGTCTCAAGCGTTGCCTTGACCTCCTCATTATTGGCGCGCAGGTCCTCGAGGTCTTGAAGCGACTGGTGCAGCGCGACACGGAGCGTCACATACTCATCCATCTCCTCGAAGAACTCCGCCATGGTCTTCTCGGAGAGGACGATCTCCACACCGGTGTACTGATCAAGCTCGTCGGAACGACGCAGCAAGCTGGCGAGCGAATCGCGTTCAAGCTCGATCCGTTCGGATATTTCGAGAATGGTGGCATGCTTTTCCACGATCTCATCCTCGAGATCGGCGATGACCAACTCCTGGGCACGAACGGCGATCTTCGCCTTTTCGATCTCGGCATCGATGATCTTAAGGTCACGCTCGAGCGTGGTGCGTTCGGTTCGTTTATCAGCGAGCAGTACTTGCTGCTTTTCGATCAACTCTTCGAGGTGTTTGAGCTCCGCTTCAAGCTGGGCCTTCCGCGCGGCGATGAGGTCGGCATTCGCGTACGCAAACGGAGGTGTATCGAACGATCGAACACACACGAGCAAGGCCGCGATGAGTATGATGAGCACCGGCACCAACCGATGGACTAAACGGTATGACATACACACAGTATACCGTAAACAAAAGAAGTGCGCATCGCGCACCGAAAAACGAACGAGAAAGAGACGGGCTAGGCGGATTCCTCTTCTTTACCACGCTTCTCGACCTCGACCGAGCTAACGTCCGCCTGCAGAGAAACTTCGGACTCCTCCTCGTGCGCTTGCACCAACGCGACCACCTCCTCCGCGTCGACGAGCACCTGCACACCCGCAGGAACAACAATATCCTTCACAAGTATTTGATCGTCGAAGGTCGCGAGCACCGAGATGTCGATCGTAAGTTCGCTCGGCAGGTCTTGCGGGAACGCCTCGATCAAAAGCTCGTGCTTTACCTTCACCAACGTACCGCCAAGCTCCTTCTCCGCGGGAGCAACACCCGTAAACTCGAGCGGGACCTCCACCTCGACGGTCTTATCGGTACGCACCTGAAGCAGGTCCGCATGTACCGGCTCGCCCGAAAGCGCGTCGAATGAGACATCGTGAATGAGTACGGGTACATTGGCTTCGAGACCCTCGAGTGTCACAAGACCGGTCTCACCAGCCGCACCGAGCACCTTGGTGAATTTCCGGCGATCGATACTTATCGAGACCGGTGCCTTACCCGCCTCGCCGTATACGACCGCAGGCATCATGCCGGACACGCGAAGCGCGCGAGCGGCCTTGCTCCCTCTCTCGGTACGTGGTGTGACGGCAAGTGTGTACGTCATATGAACAGTGTGCGCAGTATACCCTATTTTGGTAAACATGCAAGACTTGGTACACTATGAACGGGGCCCCGCGCGGGTGGCGGGAATCGGCCATTTGCGCACGCCCAGTACACCCGTTTACCATAACCAACACACCATGGACGAATTAGACTTTGTATCCATAGGAGACATCGTGACCGATGAGTTCATCCAGCTTCGCAGCGATCGCGCGGTCGTGAACACCACGCTCACCGGTCGCAAGACCATATCCATGTATTTCGGTGACAAGCTCGAGTACGAAGGTGCGGTGAACGTGCCGGCGGTCGGCAACAGTCCCAATGCGGCGGTCTCCGCGAAGCGTCTCGGCCTTCGAACAGCGCTCGTGTGCGACATAGGCGACGATGCGGGCGGTGTGGAGATCATGGACCGACTGAACGACGAGGGTATCGACACGCGATTCGTCGACGTGCAGGCCGGCAAAGAAACCAATCACCACTACGTACTTCGCTACGGAGCGGAACGGACCATCCTTATTAAACATGAAAAGTACGAGTACGTTGTACCCGATATGGGCGCGCCGAAGTGGATATACTTCTCCTCGGTCGGTGAGCACGGCATTCTGTACCACCATGACATAGCGCGCTACGTGCGTGAGCACGAAGGGACGCGTCTCGCCTTCCAACCGGGCTCCTTCCAGATACAGCTCGGCCATGACGCACTTCGGGACGTGTACGAGGCGTGTGAACTTTTCTTCTGCAACAAGGAGGAGGCGCAACAGATCCTTGCGACGGACGAAAAAGATGTGCCCACCCTGCTCCGACGCATGCGCGAACTCGGCCCCACGATACCGGTCATCACCGACGGCCCTGCGGGTGCGTACGCGCTTGCCGACGACGGCGTCTGGCACATGCCCATGTATCCGGATCCCGCACCTCCCGTCGACCGCACCGGAGCCGGGGATGCATTCTCTTCGACGTTCACGAGCGCGCTTGCGCTCGGTCTCGACGTACCGACCGCACTGCGCTGGGGCCCGGTAAACAGCATGTCCGTGGTGCAGTACATCGGTGCGCAAGAGGGCCTGCTCTCACGAGAACAGCTCGAAACGCACCTCGCGAGCGCTCCCGCGGACTATGTGGCGCGGAAGGTTGCGTAGCGCCCAAACCGAGCACACTGAAGATCCGGCACCTCATGGTCCGGATCTTTTTGATGCGCAAAGATCCCGTGGAGATAACGCTTCTGGTGGACGTTACAGGACTCGAACTCTACGAGTTCAGTACCCGTTGCGGCCATGTTCATTCGCTTCGCTCTGAACATAGCTCGCAACAGCTTCGAGTCCGCGCAACGCTTTTCTGCGAAAAGCTGCGCGTAACGTCCACACGTTCGCTCCGCTTTCGTGGTGGACGTTACAGGACTCGAACTCTACGAGTTCAGTACCCGTTGCGGCCATGTTCATTCGCTTCGCTCTGAACATAG
>JAYRSE010000003.1:0-31241 GCA_041920275.1 Minisyncoccota bacterium
ACGTGCGCGGGGGTTGCACTACACCACATGTCTCATGGCGGTGGCGCGGAAGTTCTTGCGGTACTTGTATGCGTACTACTACAAACGTTCGGTCACTTTTCCACACGCGATTGTTTGACGGGGTGCTATAACGGGTCTTTTCTCAGGGATGGAAGGGTTGTGATTCGATTTCGTCAGGTAGATGTAGTGTCCGCGTTCAGAATCTGAAGGAGGTGACGGCAATATTTTCGAATGTGGGGACGGCTGGTCCAGTTTCGAGAAACGTGGCAAATAATGGCGCAGAGTTCAGTGCGGGAGTGGCGAATGTGTTCGAACAATTGATGTCCGTTTTGCGAACCCTCGGGTTGGTGCGATAGGTCGCAGCACGTTCGTTCGAGAAGGAGAGGGGAATTATGGGGACAATGAACTGTCCCCATAATTCCACCCGCTCGAGGTGTACCGGCCGGTCGCGCGTGTCAGTGATCCGGTTGCATATAGGTAGAATGTTACGTTATGCTGTTGGTGCTATGACCAGGAGCACCGTACTGCAGCTCGTCACATCGCGTCGGTTTGAGCGGGTGATCATTATACTCGTCGTTCTCAACGCTATAACGCTCGGTCTTGAAACTGCGCCGGTCGATACGCGACTGCTTGATGCACTATATGTTCTCGACCGAGTGTTCGTTGCCGCTTTCTCGTTCGAGATCATATTGAAGCTCATTGCCTTTCGTTTCTCTTTTTTCAGAAACGGGTGGAACGTCTTCGATCTTATTATCGTCGGAATCGCACTCATTCCGGCCGTGGGACCATTCTCCGTTTTGCGCGCACTACGCATTTTGCGGGTATTGCGACTGGTCTCGACCATTCCCGCGATGCGACGAGTGGTTGACGGTTTCGTCCATGCGCTGAGCGGTCTCGTGTCGGTCGTCGGTATCATGATGCTTATTTTTTACGTCAGTGCGGTCATGGCAACCAAGTTGTTCGGCGAGGCTTTTCCCGAATTCTTCGGCAGTATACCGGATTCCCTGTACTCACTCTTTCAGATCATGACCCTCGAAAGTTGGTCTATGGGTATTGTGAGACCGGTGCTCGAAGTTTTTCCGTATGCGTGGCTGTTTTTCATACCGTTCATTTTGGTGACAACGTTCGCCGTACTGAACCTGATCATCGGTATCATCGTGAATTCCATGCAGGTTGCCGCCGAAGAGGAGCGTAATGAGATCAAAGAAGTATTTAAAGCCCAGCACGCATCACAGGTTTCAATAGAGAGTCAGCTCGCCGTCATTGAGAATACCGTCCGCGAGCTTCGTACACAGCTTGAGCGAGAAAAGATCGGGCAGGGGAAGTGAGTGGAAATGAGAGACCGGACGTTCCGATCTCGATTTACCATTGCGCATTGACAGAAAGCTCGCACATGCGGTGATGGAGAGCTGTGGTGTGATGCTGTTCCAACGATCAAGTTGATCGAGGGTATCGAGGTCCGATGGTCCATGTTGCCGCATCTCCTGGAGTCGATCGCCACAATATCCCCAGCGAAGCAGATCGTGGGTGTAGCGCGGATGTGTAGTGCGGGTCATGTGACGGCGGGCGCAAGTTCGTGGTTCCGGAATGACAGACGCCACTGCGAAATACGCAAGCGTCAGGTACATGCAACAACCCGCAGAAACCTGCGGGTTGTTTCGTTGCTGGTGTACATCACGCGTGGAATGCTACCGGGTCTTTACCGGTTTCCCTCTTGTGGTGGTTGTTATGGTCGCAGGGGAGCTGTCCGGTGACACGTTGTTTGCGGCGTCGCGAGCTCGCACGGTATAGGTGAATGTGCCAGTGCCCGGCTTTTCGGTGAAGGTGAGTGCCGCAACCGTGCGTATCAGTATGCCGTTCCGAAGCACATCGTATCCGGTCACACCAACGTTGTCCGTCGCGACGTCCCATTGAAGGTCGACTGCGCCCTGCTTACCGGCTATGGCGGTAAGGCCGGTGGGTGTACTCGGTGGTGTTGCGTCCACAACGACACTTCCTTGAACAGATACATCAACGTGTGTGGGATCGGTTCCGTCAGTGTCTCGTACGGTCACTGTGAAGGGAGTCAGACCGTCAACCATTCCCGATGCCGTGAGGGTGAAGGTCTGGGTCTGTGCCGACTGCAAGATGGCGTTCTGTGGCGTGAATGTGCCGGTGATCCCCATCACGCTTGGTGTGAACATGGTGCCCGAACAAAGCTCGTCGTTGTTGCGCACCGTGAGAGAAAAGCTCGGTGCGGTCGCGGCCGCCAACACCGTGGGCTGCAATGTGACCGAGGGTGCGTTTGATGTGCATGCGGTCCCGTAATTCACCGCGACACGTACACTGGACCCGTCCACTGCTCGATCGGGGAAATGGGGTCAGGGAAATGGGGTCAGCCACCATTTATGATACAATTTATTTATGCCAAGGGTGCAAAGGGTAGACGTTGGAGGGGAGGTGTATCATGTACTCAATAGAGCCAATGCTCGAAAATGGGGACTGTGCCCACTGCTTTGTGGATAACGTGCCTCACTCTCAAAGAAAGCCATTCAGTGTACATGGCTCGTTTCAAAGGACCGCCTTTGGGGAAGAGTCTTGGTGTTCTTGTTGAGGGGGAGTGGCCAGTCGCATTTATTGCACAGGTTCGAGTTGTTTTGTGCTGGTGTGCGAATACGGAATCGAGACACGAGTCGTGTCGTTCTTGTCCGCACAGGTTACGCAAGTGCTGTACTCGGGACTGCGTTGATCATACTGTCGCAGGTGACACGCCTTGAATGGTGACGTGTGGTATTTCTTGTTGTAAGTTAACTCCGACCCACAAGAGAGGTCGGAGTTTTGTGGTAGCAACCGAAAGGCCGATGGCTACTGGGTGGCTCGGTTATTGGATCCCTTTACATGCCTTTGCTGCCATGCCGGGGAACTCATCCGCGGTGACCGGGCAGTCGATCAGATGTTTTGGCATCGGGCCGTCGGTCAATGTGGCCAACAACCTCATGATCTCCGGCATGCATTCCCTTGCCTCATACGCTTCCATGCGAAGGTAGTTTTCCATCACCGCGCAAGGGTTCAAGTGCCCATCCTCTGCCCGAGAAAAACTCGGAGCGATGAGCATGCATAGGATGATGGTCAACATGATCGCGCCGAACAGTGTCCAGCCACCAGGTACACGTTTTTTCATTTTGGAACTTACCCCGTTGTATTTTGAGAACCTGCCGTCCCGAGACGGCTCAAGAAATAATACACGAAAAAGCGTCGTTGTCAAAAGTCTCACACGCAACATTCCAACCTCCAGTGCTCGCCGGGTGAACGGTTTTCGGGTACGATGTGCCCATGAACCCCGTACGTAACGGTATTATCGGTCTTGTGTTGGGCGACATGCTGGATGTACCTCCTGCACATAGGGTACGAGAGTATTCCGGCACATACCCGGCTGCGGGTCCGGCGACGTACGATCAACCCAAGGACACATGGTCGGATGGTACGTCGCTCGCGCTGTGTCTCGCGGATTCGCTCGTACGCGGGTACGATCTCGAGAATATCGCCAAGACCTTCCTCTGCTGGTAGATGAAGGGTGAATGGACGGCCCACGGGAGCATCTCTCGCATAGGGGTGCAAACTGAACGCGCGCTTGGCGAACTCTACCGAATGCTCGAGCGCGGCGATACGGACAGTCTCGCGCTTCTACATCTGGAAGCGGATGAGGAAACGAACGATAACGGCTCGCTCATGCGCATTCTGCCACTCTATTTCCTTCTACGGCATGAACGCATGGAAGAACGTTTCGAGACGATCCGGGAGGTGATCGCACTTACCCACCCGCACGTTCGGTCTGCGCTTGCGTCTCTCATGTACCTTATTATGATACAAGAGCTGGAGGATGTGGATGCGTTGCGTATAGCATACCTGCGTACGGCCTTGCGAATGCGTGAGTTTCTGGATCAACAATACACCGAAGAGCGCACGTATTTCGCACGTCTCATCGATAATGACATACGTTTGTTGCACTGCACAAGGTTGCGATCGGGAACGTGCGTGGTGGAGACGCTCGAGTCGTCTTTTGGTGCCTCCTGAACACCACTTCGTATGCTGAAGCGGTGTTCGCCGCTGTACAGCTCGGGCACAACATCGGCACAGCCGTCGTTACGGGAGATCTTGCGGGGTTCCACTGTGGAATCGACACGGCGCCGGTCGATCGGTACGAATCAGTTGCGCGTATCGAAGATCTGGAAGTGCTCTGCGATGCACTCTATGTACGATACCCGAGCAAACCATATGCGCTTTCATTGCTTGTGTTGTTCTTGTGCGGGAAAGAGTACGATTCTTCCGGCCCCGCACCATTTCCGACGCGTTTGCGACGGGGACAGCGATCTTGAGGATGAGTGCGTGCGGTATTGACGGGAAGCAGTTGGATGTCGAGCTGATGAGTTGTGGGAGTGGGTCTCGCGAGGGTGTGACCGAATGAGGTATACTGTAAACATTCATCATGCACATGAACCGGTTGGAACAAGGTGTGAAGGAACAAGGCGCAGTCGACGAACAGTCGGAGTCGAGTGCAACCGTGTCACCTCCCGCTCGAGAGCGAGAATCGATGGCGGATCCGCTCGTGTTCGTGCTGCTTCTCTTTATATTCGGTTCATTCCTGTATGTGATGTTCATCTCCGTGCCGGCAGCACTCACGCGGGGCGGAGAATTGGTGCGCGAGTTTTCCGAGGCATTTACTGCGCCATCCGCGTTCGAGCCTGCGGTATCCGCGCCAGAAGTGAATGACGGCATGGTGGATCAAGAATATGACTTGTCCGTGCAATCTCCCAATGTCGTACAGCTGCCGCCTTATGTCTACACGTACCCGCGTTCGGGTGCCGGTGAGCCACCCACTCGCAGTGAGTTGTTCGAGATGGGGAGTGTAGCCGATTTCACGGTAGGGGTGGAGCTGCGAAATGATTTTATCTCACTCATGTGGCCCACAGGGGTCGACCTGCAGGCAGGATACCTCGTAAATCGTATCTCGGGGCAGGTGTACCATCTCTTCGGTGCGGATGCGGGTATGACCTATGCCGATGGCTACCTTTACCCAACCTTGCCACCGTTTCTGCCGGTGGGGGAGTACTTCGTCTTGGTGCAGATAAATGATTCAGTCTCGAGTTATGCACTGTCAGATATGACAAAACCAATCGTGATCACAAAACATGAATCAGGATTCCTCGTGTTTCGAGGTATAGATCCCCATAGTATGTTGCGTCCGGGCGACGGGGGTATGGCGGTCTCAGTGTTCATCAATGATCCCGCCTTGTCGCCTCACTCGAGCCGTGCACTTACGGTCGATTTGATACCGCGTCCGGGAACGGATACTGCGGGTCGAACGGAGATCCTCTATGAGAGCGGGTACTTTAACGCGCCGGGCTCCGCGTACACGGAGGTGATATTTCCCCTCAACATTCCCTCGGATATGCCGTTGGGCGAGTACGATGTGCGTGCGACGCTGCGGTACCGCACGGAAGGGTCTGTGAGAGAGCTAGCATACTCGCTCGTGCGTGCGTTGACGGTGATACCGCCGCGCTAATTTGCTCGACTCTGCGTGTTGTCGACTTGGGGTCGGGATCTTGCCATGCAATCCCCGGTGTCACTTTGCCTCGATAGTGCCCACACAAGGCCAGGTGCGATCAGGTGATTCACGTTTTCGCACAACTCGCTTGCAGTGGTATAGTAGTGTGTATGGACCTCAATGTGGACGACATGCCGGTCGATGATGACCTCAAGGAGCTGTTTTCCGCAAATCAACCTGAGGCATGTAAGGAGCGGTGCAAGATTATACTTGCGAACGACCCGCTCAATATGCAGGCGCTCCTCTACATGGCGTACATCACGGTCGATCACGGTGAACCGGAAGAGGCGGTGCGGTACTGCGACACCATCATTCACGGTATCGAAGATCGAATCTTTTTCGTGTGGAACGTGCGGGGTCGCGCCCTTGCCCTTGTGGGACGGTACGAAGAAGCGAAGAAGAGCTTCATGAAGTCACTCTCCTTGCGACCCACTCACGAAGAGACGTACCTGTTTCTTGCGCTCTTACATTACCTTACCGGTAACAAGGAACTCGCGTTCGGAATCCTTGACCTGGTGGAGATCGAGCTCCAAGGATCGGAACTTGTGGCATATGTTAGAGGTTTGATCGAAAAGTATGATGGCAACACCACGGAAGCGCTCGTGCACTTCGTGTTCGGTGAGGCGAATCTCGATCCAACTTCGCCCGACTATGAGCACACGAGGGAGTTATTTGCGCGAGAGGTGGGGAAGATCGCCGGCGCAGGAACGGCCGGTCATGATCGATAGCGCACCACGCCGTTCTTGACTCTCGGAAACCGCTTCCGCAGAAGGGATTCTTTCTGTGAACAAATAAAAATGGGAGCGCATGACGCTCCCATTTCGAACGTGAACCTTACCGACGAGGGCTCGCAACAGGAGCAATCCTTCGTCTGTTTGCCACCCAGACCGCAACACGAGTCTGCCATTCGGGGTCATCTTCGTATGCGTTGCGACAAGCTTCCAGGTATGCTCGCGCACGCTCCTCGGTGGTGAAAATTCCATTTCCGACATGACTCTGCATGTTGTGCAGATACTCCACCCTGCCGAACTTGCTATCGATGTGACCTACGTGAATACAGAGGCCTTGGTCGGTCTGACTCCATGCACCCTTAACGACGTACGGTCCCGCAACGGAGTGCGGTCGACCATGCCATGTCATGGTCATGTAAAACAACGTACCGGGCCGAAGCGCGTCCCGAACCGCTTCATCGGTTGCGAACTCACGCAGTGCCAACAGGTCGGGGTACTTATCACACAGTCTGTTTTGAGATTTCATCGTATACCCTCGGTTCGGTGTACCACTGAGACTTGCGTAAATTAACCATATCATTGAACGATCGTCAACTCTGTTCGCCGAGAGCGTTGGTTGTATTGCGTTTGCGATGGTGGACGGGTCGGGGTAGTGGCAACTCCTGATCACTGCATCACACCGTGTCCGTTTCAATCGAATGCGTCACGGTGACGGATACTGCGCGAACTGACTGGAGCAGCATCGCGTGCGGCGACACCACGTACGACTACACTGTATGGATAGGTTCATACCGGTGTGGCGAGAGTGAGTACCGCAACGTCGCGAGGATGGTCGGCGATACGATCGATGAACAGTCCGAGCATCTGGTGTACATCACCGTGGACTGCCAAGATGTGGGGTGCACCAAGACCCCGGGGTATTGGAAGACCCACTCCGAGTATGGCCCCGCGCCGTACGACCTGAACTGGCTTTTGGTGGGAGGTGCGGACGCAAACTTCCCCAACACCAATCCCACCAACCCCAACACCCTTTCTTGGTATAAGATGTTTTGGACCTCGCCTGCGGGCAACGTTTGGTACAACTTGGCAAGGGCTTGGGGTGCTGCGGAATTGAACCGCCTCAGTGGTGCGAACGCCGACGCGGTGTCAAGCGCGATGAGTGCCGCACAAAGTCTGCTCGAAAAGTTCACTCCGGTGAACTTTATGGTATTGAAGCCACAGGACAAGGACCGTAAGGCCGCGGTGGAACTTAGTCGAGTACTCGACGAGTTCAACAACGGCCTCACCGAGACTCCACACTGCGACATGGAGTCGCAGTACATCAATTAAGGAAAGCGCCATGGATGGCGCGTATGGCCGGCAACAGGATGTTGCCGGCCACTTTCGTTTGCTGCTGCTTGGTGCGTCCGGCTAATGTTGCTCGATCGGGTCTCAGCACGTGCGCTGACTCTGTGTCCGATGTCGCCTGTGTGGTTGGTCATTTTGCATGTAATGCAGTGCGTAGCATCTTGCCGGTTTCGATAAGAAACACTTGTCGAATTCGCCATGCGATAGTGAACACTGGTACACTATCGGCATGGCACTCCGCTCGCTGCGTGTTGGCTGGTTTTTGATGTCGCGCTACATTCGCAGGGGTAATGCGTGGGCTTCACTCCTTATCGTGGCAATCATGTTCCTCACGTTTCTCAATGTGGTCGTGGTGCGCGGTGTCCTGGTGGGGCTTCCGATCGGTGCGAGCATTTCGTATCAGAAGGAATATGCCGGCGATGTCATCGTCACTCCGAAGAGTGATGCGCGACATATCGAGCGCAGTACCTACATCGAGCGGCTCTTGCCCACTGTGCGTGATTTCAAGGCGTTGAGCGCTCGGTACCTCAGTTCGGGCATCGTGCGTGCCGACTACGCTCGGCTGCACAAGGCTGACGAGCTGCCAGACCAGGTGGGCACCATGCTCGTCGGCATCGACCCCGAGGATGAGGATTCGGTTACGCTGCTGAGCACGCTCGTGGTGGAGGGAAGGTATCTCACGCCGGATGATACCAAAGGGATCTTGCTGGGCAGTCAGCTGCTCGAGCGCTATGCGGGTGGCGTACCTGAAAGTGGCGGTACTCCCGAGACCTCCGGGACACTTTCGAATGTTGTGGTGGGGGATACGGTCCGTGTCACCATCGATGGTATTCCCGGCGAGTACACCGTGCTTGGTGTGGTGGAAGGTAAGGTGGGCGAGAACAGTCGGCGCGTGTTCATGCTTGACCGACAGTTGCGCAAGGTACTCGATCGTGACCTGGACGACAAGGATGAGATCGCCGTAGCGCTTGGTCCGTCGCATGACAGTGTGCGTTTCGTGGAGACACTTACCGCCGCGGGAGTCGGAGAACTTGCGACCGTGCAGACCGCAAAAGCCTCGCAAGGCAAGTTCTTGGACGACATCACGGCAACATTCGATCTTTTAGGCAACGGCGTTGCCCTCGTGGGTATCATCGTTGCGGCGATCACGGTGTTCATCATGATCTTCATTGTCGCGCTCAACCGGCAAAAACAGATCGGCATTTTGAAGGGTATCGGCATCGATCGTTTGGCGATCGAGAGTTCGTACGTGTTCCTCTCCGTCGTATACTCGCTCATCGGCATTTCGCTTGGTGTTCTTGTGCTGTATGGCGTTGTTGCTCCGTATGTCAACGCGAACCCGATCGACTTCCCCTTCGCCGACGGAATCCTGGTCGCGCCATGGGATGATACGTTCTTGCGCAGCATCGTGTTGATCGCGACCACGATACTTGCCGGTTATCTTCCGGCGCGCATGATCGTGCAGAAGCATACGATAAACGCGATACTTGGCCGATAGTGTATGGACTCACCGATCATAGAGGCATGTCGCATACGAAAGCATTTCACGATCGGCAATGTCGTGACTCGGGCGATCGACGATGTATCGGTCGGGATCCGTCGTGGCGAGTTCGTTGCGATAGAAGGTCGAAGCGGGTCCGGCAAGAGCACGCTCTTGCACATACTGAGCTTGCTCGACCTGCCGAGCGACGGTGCCGTGTTCGTGAACGGCATCGATACGAGTACATTCTCGCGTACTGAGCGGGTGCGCATGCGGCTCACCACGTTCGGGTATGTTTTCCAAGATTATGCGCTCATACCCGAGCTCACCGCGCTTGAGAACGTGCTCCTGCCGCACTTCATGCGAACCGGGCAATACGCGCCATGTGCAGCGCGGGGTGTCGAGATGCTCACGCGAGTCGGTCTTGGTGCGCGTCTGCACAACCTACCGAGCCAGCTCTCCGGTGGTGAGCAGCAGCGCGTTGCGATCGCCCGCGCATTGGTGAATGAACCGGATGTGCTTTTTGCCGATGAGCCGACCGCAAACCTCGACTCGGACACGAGCGAACTCATCATGGGTATCTTGAAGGAGCTGCATGCGCAGGGTATCACGATCATCTTGGTTACCCACGAATCCGATTTTGCCGCACGGGCCGAGCGAGTGATCATGCTTGCCGATGGGCGCGTGGTTGAATCAGTGAGGGGTGCGTAGGCACGGACGTGGCGATCATGTGACCCTGTGTTGAGGAGGGGCAACGGACCCTTGCGGGTTGCGTTTGTTCAATCTATCAAGGAGTGGTAGTCTGATAAGACCACGTGGTGCACGTGTGCAACTTATTCGGTATTTTCATATCCTATGAACACTGAACAGCAGTCGTCAGAAAGTATTTCGACCTCCGGCGGAACTTCCATGCCGGCATCAAAGAACAAATCCGCCATCATCATTGGCGGCATCATCATACTCGCGATCGGCGGGTATTTCCTGCGCGATACCTTTTCCGGCGAGCGTATGGCTGAGCGGGCGATCGAGCAAGCGACCGATGGAGCGGTTGACATTGACATGAATGCGGGTGGCGGAAGTACGGTCCGAGTGACCGATGAGGACGGAAGCGAGTTCAATTATTCTGCAGGTGAAAATGTTTCCTTGCCAAGCGATTGGCCGGAAGATGTACCCATCATCGAGGGAGCGACCGTGATCTACGTGGGCACGATGGATCCGCAGACCGGTGAGGCCGCACAGACGGTCTCGCTTACGAGCGATAAGCCCGTATCGGGGGTGGCGACCTATTACGAAACGGAACTCGCGGCGAACGGTTGGACCATTACCGGTACGATGAACATTCAGGGCACTTCCATGGTCACCGCCACCAAGGACGAGCGTGAAGTGGGTGTGTACGTGGGTGGTGATAGCGGTGTCGCAACGATTAATATAACCATCAGTGAGTAAGAGCCATGGTCGACCTTGCACTCGAGATCAGAAACCTCTCGAAGTGCTACGGACCCACCGTGGCACTTCGAGACTTGTCGCTTTCGATCCCGCGCGGGCAGTTCTTCGGCTTGCTCGGTCCAAACGGTGCGGGTAAATCGACTACTATCAATCTGATAAGTGGCATCGCACGGATGGAGTCGGGCACCATTCACGTATTCGGTAAGGATGTGGTCGCTGATTATCGTGAGGCGCGTCGGCAGGTCGGGCTTTCGCCGCAGGAGTTTAATGTGGACATCTTTGAGAAGGTGGTCAACATCCTCGACTTCAGTGCGGGGTACTTCGGGTTGCGTGCGGCAACGCGACGGGACCGTATTGATGCGTTGCTCGCACGGTTCGATCTTGTCGCCCATGCGCACAAAGAGTTCCGGGCGCTTTCGGGTGGTCTCAAAAGGCGTGTGCTTCTGGCTCGTGCGCTGGTGCATGATCCGGAGCTGCTTATACTGGATGAGCCGACGGCGGGAGTTGATGTGGAGCTGCGGCGCGACCTGTGGCGGTATCTGCGAGAGCTCAACGCTTCGGGAAAGACCATCGTGCTCACCTCGCACTACCTCGAGGAGGTTGAGATGCTCTGTGAGCGGATTGCGGTCATATATGGTGGTGCGGTGGTGGAAGAGGGCACCATGAAGGACCTGCTTGCGGGCGGCAAAAAACTGGAGGAGCGGTATCTGGAGCTAACAACACAGGCGCATGCGGTATAACGGCATCGGTTTATATACGTTCGTACGCAGGGAAGTGAAGCGATTTCTGCGCGTGTCGGTGCAAACGCTCGTGTCGCCATGGATCAGTGCGATCCTGTTCATTTTTATTTTTGGAAGTGTTGTCGGCTCGCGCATCGATACCATTGCCGGGATGCCGTACCTTTCGTTCGTACTTCCGGGCGTGCTCATGATGAATGTGCTTACGAGCGCATTCTCACATTCCTCATCGTCGCTCTACTTCCAGCGTTTTGCGCGCCATATCGAGGAAGTGTTGGTGGCGCCACTTTCGTACACTGAAATGATCGCCGGGTACTTGGTCGGCGCGCTCGTGCGCGGGGTCATTATCGGGGCCGGGATCCTTGCGATCGGGACGCTTTTCGGGGCGTCAAGCGTTCACCATCTCGGGTACTTCCTGTTCTATGTCGTAGCGGTATCCACCGTTTTCGCACTCCTCGGCCTCCTGGTGGGCTTGTGGGCGGACGGTTTCGAGCAGCTTGCTTCGCTCACCACGTTCGTCATCACACCGCTCTCTTTTCTTGGTGGTATGTTCAATTCGCTCGATATGCTCCCGCCGGTCCTGCAGCGGATCACGCTTTGGAATCCGTTCTTTTACTTCAACGACGGACTTCGGTACAGTATGACGGGCGTGCACGAAGCGTCGCTCGAGACCGGCCTCGCGATCGTGTTGGGACTTTTCTTTGCGCTGTTCGTCACGGTGGTGCTTGTATTCAGAAGCGGGTGGCACTTGCGGGCGTAGAAGCGTCCGGTCGAGAAGCGCTTTTCATGTGCGACGCATTCGTGCCAGAGCACCGTTGTTATTCGGCATCTCGTCAGCGAACAGATGGTTCGGGTACGGAGGTGTTACTGTGGTGCGATCTCGGACCGATCGCGTGATGTGGTATACTCGCATGGTGATCTCCGGAGTGATACAAGGTGAGTTGCGGGGCGTTGCGAACCGTGAACGAGCGGTGACGTCTGCGCGTTTCTTCAAGACCGGAACGGGCGAGTACGGTGAGGGGGACCTGTTCTTGGGTGTGACCATGCCGGAACTGCGTCGCATTGCGAAGCGGAACATCGACGCAACATACACTGATGTGGTCACACTTCTTGCAGGCGCGTATCACGAAGAACGGATGGTCGGACTTCTCATCCTTACCTACCGTTTCGAGGGGGCAAGCGAACGTGAGCGAGAGCGTATTGTACGATTCTATCTACGTCACAGCCGTTCGGTGAACAATTGGGACCTGGTGGATGTTTCCGCACCGACCATCCTTGGAGCTCACCTTCGTGATCGACCGCACGAGCGCGCGGTGCTCTATCGGCTTGCCCGTTCAAACGTGCTATGGGAACGACGCATGGCGATGGTTTCCACACTTGCGTTCATACGCGCCGGGGACTTTGAAGATGCGTGCGCGATCGCCGTACTTCTTCTTGATGACCCCGAAGACCTGTTGCACAAGGCGGTGGGTTGGATGTTACGAGAAGTCGGAAAAGCGGACAGGCCGACTCTGGTGCGTTTTCTTGAGCAGTATGCCTGTCGCCTACCACGCACCGCTTTGCGGTACGCGATCGAGCATTTCAAAGAGGTTGACCGCAAGGCCTACCTTGCGCTCCCGAGGTGCGGTTGAGTATCCGCACGTTTTGCCGATGGAAATGTGGATCGGGGTGAAAGTGTCTCGCATGTCGAGTTCAAGCTCCAAGGTGTTGATGTTTCGGCCGTGGGGCAGGTAATCATACTTTTACACTGACTGGCTTCAAGCATGACCCGCTTGTTTGTTATACTGACTTCATTGTCAATGCAATCAAAAACACCATGAATCCATCCTTTCAACCTTACGGTGGCGCTCAGTTGAATGGAACTTCCGCACCGACACCGTCGACCCCCAAAATCGGCAAGTTCAAGGCGAGTAAGATGATAGTGGACGCAAGTTGGAGCATGTTGAAGAAAGACAAAGAGATGCTCTTGTTCCCGGTACTTTCTTTCTTTACGACCATGATCGCCGTGGCCATTCTTTTCACCATATATCTCTATACCGTTGCCGGCGGTGACATGGATACACTGCGTGCGTTAAGTGATGAGAATGTCGATCGTTCGAGTAGTGGTGCGGAACTCGCGTTCCTCTCCGTGTTCTATGTGGTGACGTACTTCATCGCGACCTTTTTCGAAGCGGGTGTGGTTGCGATCGCCGATGCGCGCATCAAGGGGAGGGACCTCGCCTTCAGCGATGGTATGCATGCCGCTTCTTCGAAGGTCGGAAAGCTTTTTGTGTGGTCTGCGGTAAATGCGACCGCTGGTGTGATCCTTCGCGTCCTCGCGGATCGCAGCAAGTTGTTCGGACGTATCGTCGTTTCGCTACTTGGTGCTGCGTGGAGCATACTCACGTACTTCATACTCCCCGTTCTTATGTTGGAAGAAAAGAGTATCAAAGAATCGCTTGCGCGGAGCGGTGAGTCTATCAAGAAGACCTGGGGTGAGACGGTCATCGTGAACGTCGGCGTCGGGCTTTTCGTGTTCGTGTTGGCACTCGCAGGGCTCGCTCTGCTGATCGGCGCGCTTTTGACAGGCAGCGGTTTGGTCGTGTTATTTGCAGGTATTCTATTCCTTGTATATATGATCGGGCTTACGCTCATCTCGAGCACGCTTGGTGTAATATTCAAAGTGGTGCTCTATGAGTATGCCACGAACGGCACGCTTCCCGAGGCGTTTCCCGAGGAGGTGATACGGTATGCGTTCGCTCCGCAAAAGTAAGCAATGTGTGTGATCGCAAAAGCGTCCGATCCTTTCTATATGAAAATTTGCATCTGCTCATCGATGTCGGCACGTGAGCGATTCATGATGCTAAAGGTGGAGTTGGAGAAACTGGGACATGTCGTTCTTGTACCCGATATAGAGTCTGAGTTAATGGTAGCACGTGATCCCGCTCGAACAGCATGCGTTGGTGATGATGCGGCTACGCTAGCTCAATTGCGGGGCGCATGGGGGTGGAAGGGGCGGGCGATCTTGAATCATTTTCGTAAGATCGACGAGAGTGATGCGATACTGGTGACGAACTATGAAAAGAACGGTGTTGAGAACTATATCGGCGCGAACACGTTTCTTGAGATGGGGTATGCGTTTGGTTCGGGAAAGAAGGTCTTTGTGTTAAATGCCCTACCTGAGCATTCGCCCTTCATCGAAGAGATCTTGGGTATGCAGCCGACCGTATTTGGAGGAAATATCGCAAGGGTGGTATGGTAGGGAATTGTCGTCATGTTGGTACCGTACGGTATACGGCCGCTCTCTTTGCCGTTCGATCTCGCCCGTGTGCCCGTACGCATGATGCTGGCGTCAACCAAAAAAGATCTTCATGAAAAAAATACATACATTGTGTGTGCCGATCCAAGGAACGAACGTGCTGTTGGGTATGAAGAAACAAGGTTTCGGTGCCGGTCGATGGAATGGGTTCGGCGGTAAGTTGGAGGAGGGAGAGACGGTCGAAGACGCACTGCTCCGTGAGTTGTGCGAAGAATCGGGGCTTGTAGCGAGTGATGTGCTCAAGGTGGGTGTGTTGGATTTCAAGTTCAAGCACGAGGACCTCGAACTCGAGGTTCATGTATTCACCGTGAGAGACTTTGTCGGCGTTCCGGAAGAGACCAAAGAAATGAGGCCGCAATGGTTTCCTCGAGACGAGATACCGTATTCCCGAATGTGGCCTGACGACGAGTATTGGTTTCCGCTTTTGCTTGCCGGCAAGAGATTTATCGGATCATTCCTCCTGGACCGTCCGTCGAGTTTCGAGCATGTTTCCAAGATCATCTCGTATGAGCTGCACGAGGTGGTGGAGAAATAGTCCGTGTTCCATGAAGTCTGTACTGCGTGTCTAATGAGGTTCCGTGCGCTCGCTTGACGTTGGGGTTGCGAGTTTGAGGGATCGGTGCATGTTTCCGGCTACGAAAAGCCGCCCGAAGGGCGGCCATCGACCCGGTACGCGGGGGTATCGGTCACTCACCTCGTTGTGCGATGAGTGTGAAAGAAATGGCGATCATGTCGTCGATCACATTGTCCGCAAGGTTATCGAAGAATGAGTCGGAGCCCGCGGTGACACCCCAGAGCGTACGGTTGATCTCCGTTTGTGCGCGCATGGTTACACGACCCGATCCGTCCACGGTCACTTCAGCGGGAAAGGTGACCTCATTGGTCTGTCCATGCATGGTAAGGTTTGCAGTGACTTCATAGGCACCGGGAGCATTCTGCACCATATGTACGAGCGTTACTTCGGCAGTGGGGTACGTTGCCACATCGAACCAACGCTCCCCCTTGAGGTGCTCAGCAAGCGCTCCTTCTTGGCCGGGTTTCTTTGGTGTACCGAGCGCGACAAGTGTGTTCATGTCGAGCGTCACGGTGCCACTCACTTCACCGCCTGTGACTGACATTGAGCCACCGGAAAATGCGATCGAGCCGGTGTTGGTGTAACCATCGATCAGTGGCTTCTTGCCGGACCAGTTGAACGTGCTTTCCGCAGGTAGGAGCTGATACGTACCATCCTCGAGTGGTATTTGCTTCGAGGGTGTATCAGCAGTGTCCGATGTCTCAGAAAGCGTCGTTTCGGGCTGTCGTGCCGCTGTGTTTTCGGAACTCGGAGCGTCGGAGCGGGGAATGTTCCAAGCATAGAAAGCCGTTCCTGCTAACAGTATGCCGATGGTCGCGATGAGTGTTGTTCTCATGGTATGAATTGATGAATGGATAGTGCCATGCAGTATAGCATGTCCAGCACCCGTACTTCACGATTCGTGGGCGGTCTTCTATATGGTGCGGACACTTACATGCGCTCCGTACACTTTTTTGGGCGGCGGGCCGTCCGCGCGGTCGTATGGTCAGATCGGTTCCACAAAATAGTACTCACCTTTGCGGTCGTTTCGAGGATGAGGCGGCGACTCCCGGTTCCGTCGATAGGCATCAGCGGTCACGCTCTCGCACGTCGATGAAGTATGGTCGAGCCACTTGAATGAGACTGGTTTGACGTAACTCCGGAAATCGCGCTCGTGATGGCGATGAATCGTGCCACTTGTCACGATTCAGCGAGTGCCGGTATTCCAACTCCGTGTGCGGGACTTTCCACGGATGAAACAGTGTTTTGCAGCGTGTCTGGTACAAGCACAGTTCGTTATGTGCTCGCAGTCGGCCTTGGGCGGAGTGCGTGTGAATATCACACGCTCACCTGTGGAGTTGCGCGTGAGACGTGTTCCCAGCTGCAATGCTCACGTTCCTTTCGTATAAGCTCTCCCGCTCGACGATAACTTTTCAGCAATGCCACGTATTCGACATAACTGAGGATGTAGAACAACGCATACATGGTAGGTGCGGCGAGTGCCAAGAATATTCGTTCTCGCATTGGTATCGTGTCTTCGGCCAGCACATTCAGCGCAATGTAGGTACCGACCACAAGGAGAGCGCTGAGCAGTGTCATCCAATCGGCATACGCGACCACGATGAAGAGTATGAATCCGAAGGCCAGTGGCTCGAGAAAGAAAGCGAGGTCACTGAAAAGAGCGTAGGGAAGGTATACCCATGTCAGCAACTTATTGTGTCGCTTGTCTTGGGAAAAGAACATCGCTGTGTTCTTGAGAAAGGTTTGACTTCGGCCATGCTTCCAGCGAAATCGCTGTTTGACAAGGTCACCGAGCGTAAGAACGCTCTCCGTATACGTAACAACATCCGAACCATAGATCGCACGGTTCGACTTATTGCCTTCGCGGATCAATTTGAACGTAAGGTCGATGTCTTCGGTGATAGTGTCGGTGTCATAGTACCCGACACGCTCGAGCGCAGATCTGCGAAATGTCGAACCGATGCCACCAATGATGTACTCGATATTAAAGAGAGTTTGCGCCCGTTTCATCTGGTAACAAACAAGATATTCGAACTGCTGTATCAAATTGAAGAGCGTACCCGTCGGTCGGATCTTAACATTCGAAGAAAGCGCGACCACTCGGGAATCTTTGAAGTATCGAGCGGCATTCTTGAGGGCGCTTGGGGCGATCGATGAATCCGCATCCAGACACATGATCAGTTCACCCGAAGTGTGGTTTCGCATTCCGTTGTTGAGCGCATGGGCTTTTCCGGCGTTTGCCTGCGATACCAACGTTATGTTCGCATGTGAATGTTCCGCGATCACCGAACGAACTATGTCACAGGTCGCATCTTTTGAACCGTCATCCACGATTACGACCTCGAGCTTATCCTGCGGGTAATCGGCACTCAAAACAGATCTCAGGGAGTACTCGATCGTTTGCTGTTCATTGTGGGCGGGGATGACCACTGAAAAAGAGGGTAGGTACGGCTCGCACGTTCTCTCGCGTCTCTTCTGCAACGCGTTGATGACGCCGTACACGTCGGATCCCACGAGAAATACACCCATACGAACGAGATTGATCGATCCCAATAGTACCACCAGGGTAGCAAGTATGTTGAAAGTCGTTTCCATGGCAATTTCGAGGCGATCAAAACACCTCGGTTCCTCGGGATATGAAGAATCGGAGAATGCGGGAAATGAAGAAGCTCGTAAGTACGATTATGCCAAACGTGAAGGCAAGAAAGGTGAGGATCGGAAGACCGAAGATCTCATACCGAAAAAACGCCCCACCTACCTGGGCTGCACCGAACACCCCCCGAACAGCTGTGTCACTGAAACCATATACCCATAATAGCACAGAATATATTCAATGTCAAGTTTTTCAAGATGGTTGACTGAAAACACCCACTTCATCTTTCGTTGCGGTGTAAATTCATGGGGAAATGGTCGATCGATACGAGAAGTGCGTCCGTGGCGTTTCAGTCATCCGCTCGTTCGAGGTCGCTTGCTACATGAATGTCGTTCGATAATGACGCATCAGTTCATCAGGCGAGAATCCTCGGTTCTCGTTGCACTCCGCACGATGATGGGTGTCGAGTAGACAATCACACCACATTCCTTGCTTTTTTGAAGGATCGAAGGTACTATACAGCAACAAACAGGCCACATAGTCAATATGGCTCCGGGTGTTGGGACATAACCGGAAATATGTGGTCATTGTTGCATACATACATGCGGTTGCTGACACAATTTCTCGCGACGGTACTCGCCTTGTTCGTGGCGAGCTATTTGGTGCCCGGCATTCATGTGGATGATTTCTATACCGCATGCATCGTTGCGCTACTGCTCGGCCTTCTGAATCTTTTGGTGCGTCCCGTGCTCGTGGTGCTTACGCTACCGATAACCATAGTCACTATGGGACTGTTCGTGTTCGTACTGAATGCGGTCCTTTTTTGGTTTGTCGGATCGTTCGTTGACGGTTTCGATGTGGTCGGGTTCCTTCCCGCCTTAGTCGGTTCACTGATCGTCTCGTTTGCGAACTGGCTGTTCGGCAAATAATACATCTTCACTATGGCTCTGATTGATACGTACAATTTTTCGGCACGAGCAGGGAAGGGTGGTGATGGTGTTGTCCGGTGGAGGAGAGAAAAATTTCTCCCAAAAGGAGGGCCTGCCGGTGGAGATGGTGGACGAGGAGGAGACTTCTGCATACGGGGAATCCGAGATATATTCAAGTTAAGTCGAATTTCTCACATACGGTCATACGCATCCGAAAATGGTGAAGATGGGGGATCGAATTCCTGCACAGGGAGGGCGGGAGCGGACCTCGTTGTGGATCTTCCGGTCGGTTCGATCATGACGAAACGAGAAACCGGTGAAAAGTGGGAGGTGGTCGAGGAGGGAACAATTATGCCGATACTCAAGGGCGGACGTGGTGGTAAGGGGAACGAGAGCTTCAAGAGTTCACAAAACAGGGCACCTTACGAGTGTACCAAAGGAGAAGAAGGTGGGCAGGGAACGTTTGATGTAGAGCTGCGACTCATCGCCGATATCGGTCTTGTCGGCCTGCCGAATGCGGGGAAGAGTAGTTTGTTGAACGAGTTGAGTAACGCCCGTGCCAAGGTCGGACCCTATCCATTTACAACAATAACACCGAATCTCGGTGTATGTGCGGGATTTGTCATTGCCGATATCCCCGGGCTGATCGAAGGGGCACATCAAGGGAAAGGTCTTGGACAAAAGTTTCTGCGCCATATTGCGAGAACAAGCGTCCTAGTGCACTGTATCTCGGCAGAACGAGATAATCTGCCTGAAGATTATGCGTCGGTCAGGGCGGAACTCGCGGCATTCGAGGAGGGTACTGTCGCCACTAAGCCGGAGATCATTCTCATCACGAAATTTGATACTATCTCGAGCGATGAATTGAAACGCAAACTCAGCGAATTTTCGATCGCGACGGGCAAACGAATCGATGCCGTTGTCTCAATTTTAGATCCGAACAGCATCATGCAACTGCCGGCACTCTTTTTGAGCGTGCTCGAATCACAAAGGACGGCCGATTCTTCCAAATGATCGTTCACACCACAGTGCCGGGCCAGTCAGGCGTTCGCACGACCTGAATTTCTCATTTGCCCGCTTGTCTGGACTGAGGTATCTTATAAGCTACATCGACTGGTCTTTAATCAAAAATTCGTCCCAAGTTTTTAGTGTTCTACAATATGAATAACTTCGTACCGACCATCGGTCTTGAGATACATGCGGAATTGCGCACCGTCAGTAAAATGTTCTGTGGTTGCAAGAACGATCCTCATGTTGCAGTTCCGAACTCCCACATCTGCCCGGTATGTGTGGCGCATCCGGGAGTACTCCCGGTGGTCAATGCTCAGGCGGTACGTCATGTGCTTAGAGTTGGTGTTGCGCTCGGGGGCACGCTCGCCGATTTCACTGAATTCGATCGTAAGAACTATTTTTATCCCGACATACCAAAGGGGTACCAGATCAGTCAATACAAGTACCCGCTGGTATCAGGTGGTTCTCTTGGGAATGTTGCCATCACCCGTATACATCTCGAAGAGGACACCGCACGTTCCTCACATACCGTGCACGCAAGTACGGTGGACTTCAATCGTGCCGGCGTCCCGTTACTCGAACTTGTCACCGAGCCGGTCATCCATTCTGCGGACGAGGCGGTGGCGTTTGCAAGAGATTTGAGGCTTTGTCTTCGATACTTGGGGGTCAGTGAGGCGAATCTCGAAAAAGGAGAGATGCGCATCGAGGCCAACATCTCCCTGGCACCGGAAGGTGCGGATCGTTTTGGGACTAAGGTCGAGGTAAAGAATTTGAACTCGTTCAGAGCACTTGAGGGGGCAATATCCTACGAGATCAGACGTCAAAGTGCCATCCTTGAGCAGGGTGAGCGTGTACAGCAGGAAACACGAGGATGGGACGAGGGAAAACAGCGGACGGTCATGCAGAGGGTCAAGGAAGATTCCCATGATTACCGATATTTTCCGGAACCAGATATCCCGAAATTGAGAGTATCTCGGGTACCGGGGACTTCCGAAGAACTCGTCCGAAACACGTTGCCGACGCTTCCTTGGGAACTCCGAATCAAATACCACGATGCGAACATTCCCGATCATGTAGTCGAGTTGCTTCTTTCGAATGACATACTGCGAGATTTCTATGAAAAGGTGCACGCGTCGCTTACGGACGAACGTTCGCGTGCTTTGTGTGTCCACTACATAACAACCGACCTCTGGGGACATTTCTCGAATGGTCGTGACGATGTTTCAACCATCTCACAACTTGATCCCGGTGAGTTTGCAGATCTCGTCACCATGGCGACAAGGGGTGAGATATCGTCTCGCGGTGCGAAGATCCTCATCGAAGCGTGGTTAAAAGAAGGTGGCTCTATGCCGGAGCTTGCAAAGCGACTCAGCATTCTTCAGATATCCGACAGTCGAGAAATGGAAGAACTTGCACAACGAGTACTGCAGGAGCAACCGAACGTTGTCCATGAGTACATGAACGGTAAGGAGCAAGTCTTCGAATTCCTCGTAGGGTACGGAATGCGTCTGAGCCGAGGTTCGGCGAATCCCGAGATACTTCGCACAACACTCAAGGGAAGACTGGCTTCCTCGATGAAACAGGATGCGCCAGCTTGATGCTGTCGGAGGACATGCGAGGGCCATGCAGTGCATCGCGCACACGATTCAGGTGGGACCAAGTTATCCACAATCTGTGACGTATTTCGACGTGCCGAGTACACCCGATCTCGAGTAAAGTATGAACATGAAGCAAGAAGACGCAGTCGAGATTGGAGGCAAACAGTACTTACCTTCCGGACGGGCGGCAAAACTTGTGGGGTACACAAAGGACTACGTCGGGCAGCTTGCTCGCATGGGCAAGCTCGATGCAAAATTAGTCGGTCGTGGGTGGTATGTTACGGAGGACTCGATTCGAGCTCATAAGCTCGATGTGCACTATGAACTGACAAAACCGAAAACGCGGAAAGAACGAGTCGACCCAGTGAGTTCCGGCGATGACGAGGACATTAACATATCTATAAAAAACATAGATATTTCCGCGACTGGCACGAATCGTTCGGGCGAGATCGATACAGCAAAGAGTTCAAATGATCTCGATCCCGGTCCGTTGTCTGTCGAGGAGCTCGTTATAAATCGACCAAGTCAGCAGGTTCACTCGGGACAACAGGTTTCCTCGCCTCGTGTGTCATCCGCGGTAGATCGGCCCGACACCTCTAATGCGCGGAGTGAACTGATGCGGGCTCGTGTCGAGTTCGAACATCTGAAGCCTTACGCCACATACCGATCGGCAGCCGGATCGAGTGTTCCGGGCGAACCAGTGCGCCTTGCATCTCGTGTGCGAAACACTGTTCGTACTGACACGTATTCACGCACTGACGGAGTTCGGCCACGAACGAAAGCCCAGGCTCACAACGTGACCCGGTCTGTTTCCGATGGAGTCATGATGACCTCCGGACGTGGCATGGTCGGTGGACGGAACGATCGCTCGTCACTTGGAAATGATGATGTGCCTTCAAAGAATCGCGGTTCCGGATCGGCGCTGGGGGTCCGTCTGTTGTTGGTCGCCGCCGTCGCTCTGGCATTTCTGTTAACATATCTCATTCTCGCTTTCTTCTTCGGGGTTTAGTGTCTCGTAATGCCTCGGACGTATTCTCAGGTATTTATTCACAGGAGACCCGTTCTGTGTTGAGGTCGATGACTGTTATACTGTCATCATGTTCACGCGAAGCACCGGTGCGTTGTTCCTTACCTGCGTGGTCGCAGTACTTGTGGCGTCATATCAGACATGTTTCGCTCAAGCTATCGAGCAGCCATCTTCTTCAACGACCGTGTCGGATACCGTAGGTACGTTTGCGACTCAGATAGCCCTGCGTGAGGGCGAAACCGTCCATGATGGTGATCTTGTGTCTTACGATGTTGCGAGTGGAACGTATGTTCTTACTCAGAGTGCGTATGACCCATACTTGTTCGGTGTCATCGTTCTCAATCCGGTCATTTACAGCCACAACGATGAGGAGGGGCGCAATCTATTTCCCGTTGTTCGGTTCGGAGAGGTGTTGGTGAATGTGAGTACTTTGAATGGTGAGATAAAGGCGGGAGATCTTGTGACGAGTTCGAGGATACAGGGGTTGGGGCAGCGCTTCGGAGATTCTCGTTCCGGTCAGGTCTTGGGTATCGCGCTTTCGGACATGGTCTTTGAACCAACCGCCATCGATATCGACGGGACCACCGTTCGCCTCGGACGCGTCTCGGTTGGCCTACGAATTGGATTCCAGACCGCCGCTTCCGATACCGAGGATGTTTCGGAAGGCGGTTCGGAGAACAACACTGATGAGAACAAAGAAAAGCGAGGTGAAACCGTGACGATTCCGGAGGAGAAAGACGATGGTGTTGAGGCGCTGACCTTCCTGCGGTACATACTTGGCGCCACAGTCATGCTCGGCTCTTTTGTTGTCGCACTTCGTCACTTCGGCGGTTACTACAAGGAAGGGGTCATTGCGGTGGGTAGGAATCCCTTGGCGCACCAGCAGATCAGGTCGCTAATTCTTTGGAACACTCTCATGATCATCCTGACCACCGGAGCGGGTTTCATTATCGGAATGATGATCATGTTCGTCTGAACGATGTAAAATACGTTTACCAATGTTCTTTACACCTCATTCATGATCGATCTCTTCTTACAGGTCAACACAGTTCTTCTACTGGGCATCCTCGCACTTTTCTGCTGTGTGTGTGCCTTGTTGTTCATGCTGTATCGCAGTATTCACGCCGTAATGCAACGTGCCGTCAGTCCCGAGGAGGTAAAGTCGATACTGCTCCGTGCGGAAGATCGTGCGCGTGAGATAGTTGCTGAAGCCACGGCCCATGCGCGAGAGGTTCGTTTGACGGTGGAAAAGGAGCGACTCAAAGCGCTGAATGAAGATCGACAAGAGGTGAAGTTGTTCATTGATGTGTATCAGGAAAAAATGGAGCGCATCATCAAGGATCTCTCATATGGTATGGAACGTGAGCATATGCGTGCTACGAGTTTGTTCGTCGAGCGACTCCAGGTCATTGAATCACGGGTCGCAGCGAATGCGGATGAGGCGAAACACAGTATGGATTCGTTCAGTAGTCAATCCAGCGTGCTTTTTGAGCGACTGGCACTCGAGATAGAAAATGTTCAAAAGGGGATCCAACATCTCGCACTTGCACTGGAAGAGGCTGCTATGAATGAGGCCGACAAGAATGCAGACATTGTTCGTCGTGAGATGCAGAAGATCGGAAAGGATACCGCTTCTTCAATAGCCGAGGTCGCAAAAGAATTGAATAGTGTGTTACATGAGAGTGTGGCCGGTGAATTTTCTCGTATCGCGAATGAGCTTGCGCAGTATCGTAGCGCACGAATGCGTATGGTGGATGAACGCATCATTGCGTTGATCGAGGAAACTGTGGGGATCGTTCTTCAGAAGAAGCTCTCCATGCAGGACCAGTCCGATCTGGTGTATCGCTCACTTGAGGAGGCAAAGGAGCGAGGAGTGTTCATTTAATCACCGTTCGTACCATGTTGGTAAAGATCATCAGTACCATTTTACGAAATACATACACCAATGACGATCTCATTTCTCGTCTTGCGGTCATGCGTAAATTTTACGCAACCGTGCTTTATGGAAGTACATTTTCAGGACGCATGAACGATTTGTCGCTCTCCGATGTGATCCCCGAGTCTCTGGATGACCACATATTGCGTGCGGTGACCGAATGGCGTGACACGTTCGCACGAGATGGAATTCAACCTCTCGTTGTGTACGAGGCGCTTGATGCGGTTGAGGAGGAGATCACCGGGTTGCCGAGCGCAACCCTGTATCTGCCCATTCGGTTCGAACAAAAGCATATCGAGCTGTTTGGCAAGTGGTTCAGAAGTAATGTTCAGCCGAATATCATGCTAAACATCCGTGTCGATCCTGCAACGGCGGGAGGGTGCGCCTTGGTGTGGAACAGTGTCTACTATGATTTTTCCTTCAAATATTTTGTTATGAAGCAACGAGAACAGATTGTTAAAGTTTTTGATTCCGTCTCACAAAAACTATGAACACGCAGGGTTCCATGCAACGTGAATTGGGTATTGTTCGCGCCATCAAGGGTTATCACATCGCGATCGAGGGGTTGCCCGGTGCTCGTGTTCACGACGTGCTGTTTCGTGAGGATGGGGTTCGAGCGTTGGTCTCGGGGATAAAACACGATGCGCTGGATGCGGTGGTCTTGGATAATTCTTCCGTCACTCCAGGGCAGCACTTTTTTCTTGACGAGGGATCGAAGCACATTTATGTGGGAGATCGTCTGTTTGGTCGAGTTGTGAACCCGCTTTGCGACCCCGTTGATGCAGGTCATGCGCTTCCGCCCAGAAACGTCCAACTCAAGCCGTATGTTGATGCAGGTACCATAAGTAAGAGAGCGAAGATCGAGCGTCAATTGCACACCGGTTATACGTTGACGGATGTGGTACTGCCCATAGGGATCGGGCAACGCCAGCTGCTTATGGGCCCCCCACAAAGCGGTACTGACGCGTTCGTGCGCGAGGTCATACTCCATCAGGAGAATGTCGGGAATGTGGTTTGTGTTTATGTAATGGTCGGGAAGCATATTTCCGAGATCCAGCGCACGGCGCACGGACTGTTCGCAACGGATGCAAAACAGTACACCATTCTGATTACCACCACCGCTCGCGATCTGGCGCCGATGCACAGTATTGCGCCTGCGGTCGGTCTGCAGGTCGCCGAATGGTATGCTTCGCTTGGTAAGAACGTGCTCTTGGTGTTGGATGATATCTACACTCATGCGAAGTACCTCAGAGAAATGGCACTCTTAGAGGGTCGACTCCCGGGGAGGGAGTCGTACCCCGGTGATATATTCTTTCAACAGGCCCACCTCATCGAGCGTGCCGGTTCGTTCTTTGAAGGCGGCTCGATCACCATGCTTCCCATCGTGCAAACAAATATCGATAGTTACACCGACCTGATAACGACCAATATCATGGGAACGACCGATGGGCACCTCGCTTTCTCGCCACTTTTGCATGCACAAGGCATCTTCCCACCGATAGTCGATAGTGAATCGGTAACACGCGTAGGTAGGCACACTCAGACGTTGATTTTGAAGCAGCTTTCAACGGCGATCGGGGCCGCTCTTGCTCGTTACCGTGAGCAAGAGCGGGTGGCACAGTTCGGTCAGCTTTCCGAAAGCTCACGACATGAACTTGAGCTCGGAAGATCGATCCAGGCCATACTTGCACATGTGGAGGGCTCCAGGATGCCTCTCGTCGTCCATGCGGCACTTGCCGCACTGCCATTCACCTCCTTCAATGCCACTGATATTGTCTGGAATGCAGTGCTCGTTGTGAAAGTGGCTGAGACGATACAATCCCATGCGTCATACGGTTCTCTGATCAAGGCGGTCGAGGAGGGGAAGGATCTTGCATCGTTCTATACGTTCCTTGAGAAGGAATTTGTTCCCGCATGCCTGAAAGTATGTCAAACATAGGATCTCAAAGGAAGAATATCGAAGACATCGAAAGTGTTGGCTATGTTGCCGCCACACTTCGAGATATCAGCGCCGTAGCGTTGCGTGAACTCATGGCGCGCTTCTCAAAGAATGAAATGTTCTACCAGGAGCTTGAAAAACTGTATGGTCTGGTCTGGCGTATCGCGGAACAAACAGGGGATACTTCCTCGGAAAGTAAGATCATGAACAATAAGAGGATTTACGTCGCCTTCACCACCAATAAGCATTTCTACGGCTCTCTCAATTATGATGTGATGCGCATATTTCAGGATACGGTCGGGTCGGAAGATCTCGGAATGATAATCGGAGAGACCGGCCAGGAGATATGGCGAGACGCTCGGATCCGAAACAGCAACATGAAGTATCGGACGTTCAAGAATGATACGCCCGATACCCAGGAAACGGAGAAGTTCTTGAAAGACGTTTCGGAGTTCGGAAGAGTTTATATCGTATACCCAAGATTTGTCAGCATATACCAGCAACAGGCCGCCTTGGTAGATGTTTCCTTCAGACCAAAGGACGAGATATCTGCGGAAGGTTCTGAGACCGAGATCCCGAATTTTGTCCTCGAACCGGATCTCGTTCGTGTTCAGCGCTTCTTTTTAACACAAGTTCGCGCCGTTCTCTTTGAGAGGATACTCTTGGAGACCGAACTTTCTCGTATAGCCGCGAGATTGTTGCGAATGGACTCCGCCGATTCTTCCGCACAGGTGATACTTCAGAAAGAGCGCAAAAATTTGCAACACGAAATTGGAGTGTTCATGAACGCAAGATTATTAGAAAATTTATCCGGATATTCACAATGGCAAGCACAGAACAAATAACGCAGCGGGTGGTCGGAAGGATCAGGGAAGTGCAGGGCCAGGTCGTCTCTGTGCTTTGTGATAATTCTTATCGACCTCCGATCAGAGAGTTGTTGCTCAGTGAAAAGGACAATTCGGTTCGGTTCGAGGCGTACGCGTACGAGAACGATCGTTCATTGAAATGTCTGATGTTCTCTGACAACAGTTTGGTAGGGCGTGGTGATATTGTTATTTCGACAGGACAAGAAATCATGGTTCCTGTGGGTAATAGCGTGCTCGGAAGAACGATCGATCTGTTTGGAACACCTGAAGATGGTCAAGGTCCCATAGAATCAGCTGCATGGAAGTCCATACATTCCTCAACGATCGTTACGTTCGCGGATTCGTTCGTAAAACCCGAGATACTTGAAACAGGTATTAAAGTTATAGACTTTTTTACGCCGATACCTAAGGGCGGCAAATTGCTGCTCGTTGGTGGTGCCGGTGTAGGCAAGACCGTCTTACTCAGTGAACTTCTGCAAGGGATGCTGGAGGACAAGGAGAGTGTCGCAATATTTGCCGGGATCGGAGAACGGTCTCGCGAAGGGCATGAGTTATGGAGATGGCTTCATGATACTGGGACGTTGGACAGAGTTGTTCTCATGATGGGTGCGATACACCGTAATGCAGCAGTTCGATTCCGAACCGCGGACGCGGCAACCGCTCTTGTGGAGTACTATCGGGATGATGAGAGAAAGAACGTGATCTTTTTTGTCGACAATGTGTATCGTTTTTTGCAAGCGGGAAGCGAACTGAGCAGTATTGCGGGTGAAATGCCATCCGAATTCGGGTATCAGCCGATGTTACAGTCGGATATTGCACGGTTTGAAGACAAGCTGAAAAGTAGTGAATCGAACTTTGTTACGTCCGTTCAGACCATGTACGTTCCTGCCGATGAGATGGCTGATCCGACGATCTCCGCAACGATACCGTATGTCGACGCGGCGTTGATACTGAGTAGGGCGGTCGCGCAGCAAGGTAGGTATCCTGCGATCGATTTCATGCGTTCAAGGTCACAAATGATCGATAAAACGATCATCGGCACCGAACATTATGATGCGGTGACCAGATCGTTCGAAGTCCTGTCGGAGCATGAACGTCTTGTGAGGATAGTCAGTATCGTTGGAAAAGATGAGTTGTCCGAAGAAAAGAGAGTGCGCTATGAGCGAGGTCAAAAACTCCTCAACTATTTCACACAACCATTCTTTTCGACCGAAGTGCAGACAGGGCGTAAGGGACAGCGAGTGACGAAAAAACAGACAGTCCTCGACGTACTCGATATTCTCAATGGTAAGTATGACCATGTTTCCACAGAATCGTTCATGTACCGCGGGCGTGTAGGGGAACATGATACTGCGAACATATGATCGATCGCGAGATAGCTTGTTCAAAAGAACCCGTTTTGGTAGTGCGTGTCAGTAAGGCCGCAAGCGTGGTGTGGGAAGGAAAAGCTCTCTCCGTATCCTCAAAAAACAGCAAAGGACCCTTCGACATCCTTCCATATCACACCAACTTCATCACCTACATGGAAAACGCTTCCATACACATAAACACCGGCACTGCCGTACGCGATTTCGTATTCAACCAGGCGGTGCTGCATGTGCAGAATGACGTAGTGCACATATATACCGACATATAATATCTCGTATAAACGAGATATGATGCAAAATTTTGGAAATCCAGGCTTTCTATCGGGAGGCGTATTCTTGGATCTTGGCAGGAGTTTAAGTGTACAAGACCACATAACCGTAGCATTTCGGAACGTCACTCTGCAGAATACCCATCATTATTTTTTTGATCTCAGAATTCGATCACGAATCAGAAAGCTGTGCTCGATGCGTTACGGAAGTTGGTAGCAGCAGTCTGGTAGGTTCTGTCAGCGAAAGCGAACATGGATCAGTGGATTCGTCGACATCACTGCACATACATACGTACCGTGACGCAGTAAGTGGTAGTGGTGGTTTTCAATCGAACCTAACATATCGATTGGTGAAAATAACTCCGCATGCTCGCACATACGATCATTGTAAGCATAAGCATATTATGTACACTCGACCGCCGCGACCGAACTGTCGAATTATCAACACCTTGCGTCATGTTGCGTATGTTCAGGCACGGTCGCTCGCATGTATACTGGGCACTAAGTGAGGGAGATAATGACGTGAATATAACTATTCACGCAATATATTTTTTCTGTTGTTCAATTGTTCATGGATAGAGGTTCCACTTCAGTTCGAATGATACCGATAAAGGACGCCGCATCATTTGCGGGTATTGTTCCTCAGTACATGTCCAGACTTTGTCGTGAGGGTGTGGTTGTCGGTGAGAAGGTTGACGGGGTGTGGTATGTCGATCGCGCGTCGTTGCAGAGTTATCTGGAGGAGCGTGAACGAATGAAATCCGAAAGACGTACTCAGTTGGCCGAGGAGCGAAAGCGTGAGTTGTTACTTGCTCGGAGATCTTCGAGTGCGAATGTGTTCACTGAGCTTGATAGTGGAGATGGTCACGAGACTGCATCGTCTCGATCTTTCACATTTCGATCGTTCGCCCTTGTCTCGGCGTTCGCTCTCCTTCTTTGTTCAAGTGTGGCGTTCGCCTTTTCCTCGTATGGTGACCCGATCCGTCGAACCATTGTTTCGTTAGGGGAGCAACTTGTGTCTACAAGTGATGTGGTGAACAACGAGCGCTCGAGTACTGATAGTGGTAGTGATGGGGAGACCATCGCCAACGTTGCCACTTCTTATGATGAAGATTCACGTACCTTGGTGGCGGGCGTTTTGGATGGTGTCGGTTCGTTCTTTTCGAGCATTACACAGCCCGTCTCTCGCTTTTTCACCTCTCTTTTTGGTGACGATGATGCGGTAAAGGAATCTTCCGATGTGGCGATCGATGGTACAGAGGATGCTTCCGATGATACGGATGGATCCGAATCGACGGATCCTGAAGACGAGGACGTGCGGTCGGAGATTGACCGGCAAGAGGAGACCACACCCATTACCCGTCCGGTCTTTGTGCATGATTTTGCCACATCAACACGAACTTGGTCGAATCTTCGTATCGGAGCTAATGTTAGGATGCTCGATACATTGGAGGTCGTGAGTGATGTGCGAGCGGGAGGTTCTTTGTTGGTTGCCGGCTCCGGTACTTTCTCCGGTCCCGTTACTGCATCGCGTATCACCGCAGGTAGTGCGCAGATCAATGGGGAGGCTTCTGTAGGTGGTTCTGCGCGAGTTGCGGGCTCACTCACCACCGGCACATTGATCGTTTCCGGTCAATCCGACTTGAACGGATCACTTTCCGTTGTCGGGATCGCCACCACGACCGGAACACTGTTTGCACTTGGCGGGATTGACACCGACAATGCCGATATCGATGCCGGCACCGGATCGGTCTATGCGGCAAATCTCTTGAACAGCATCGTCGCAGGGAGGAACATTACTATTGATACCACTGATCCGAATAATCCCGTGATCAGCGCTCGCTCTTCCGGAGGGGGTGGTGGCGGAGGCACGACCATTATTCAACAGGGTGGTACCGGTGAGGTGAGTTCCGGGAACATAGGACAGATCACGTACTACGGTGCCGATGGCACTACCGTTGTGGGCACTTCATCCATATCGATCGGCATGGATGGTACGGTGACGATCTCGGGAACTGCGTCGACATCAAATATCTATGTAAATGGTGGTTTTTTTCAAGATACACTCCTGGATTGCGATACCGAACCGCTCGATCTCGTTTTGTATAACGCAGCAACGGGCAAATTCACCTGCGGCACCGACGATACGGGTGCGAGTGTGGGTGTTGTTGATATATATGAGGGAGGTCTGGCGGTTCTTAACAATGCGGTATCGATCGCGTTCGATGCGCAGCATTTCAGTGTTATCGCGAGCGGTACACAGGCGATCGTCTCGCTTGATTTCTTGGGTAGTGGTGTGACGAGATCTTCGACCACTGAGGTGATCACGGGGAATTGGTCGTTCATGAACGTCTTGAGTGCCCCGACATTCACCGCAAGCTCCACCTCCGCCACCTCCTCGTTCCCGCGTCTTTCCGCGACCGCGCTTGCCTTGGGCGGCGACTACGTGACCGACCTCACCGGTTCCGGTCTCATCCTCTCCGGCTCTTCGCTCACCGTCGACTCCTCC
>JAYRSE010000004.1:0-20846 GCA_041920275.1 Minisyncoccota bacterium
GAACCGCCAATCAGAACTACGCGGTGTGTCTCGATCAGCACCTTACCGACAAGCTCGTACTCGCGAAGAATGTATCATCGAACGACAGTTCCGGCACCACGCTGGCGTCGAGCACCGTCACGTGGGCGAGCGACTGGTATACTGTGGAGGTTGATTGGCTTACTTCCGGTATCTTTGTGTCGGTATACACAAGTGGCGGAACACTCTTTGCAACGACGAGTGTGTCGGATACCACCTATACCACCGGGGACGGATTCGGTTTCTCCTTCAACTTCCAAGGTGACGGGTGGGATTTCTTCTCCGTGAGACCGGCAACCGATGTTGAGCCGAGCGCGTTCTTCGGGTTGGAGCAAGGGAAGGACGGTGCGAGTTGGAAGGCGGCGCAAAACATGTTCATCAGTCAAGCGCAAGAGGAGCCGTTCCGGGTGCGTTTCGCGATCGAGAACAGTGGCCCGGAGATCACCGAGCGCAACTGGCGTTTGGAGTATGCCGATCGTACGGGGTATGGCACGTGTGCCGCGGTGCCGGATATCGAGTATGTCGACGTTGAGAACAGTGCCGGGTGTGGCGTCGGTGCGGTATGTATGGTGGAAACGGATGATTATGCGGACGGTGCTTCAACGCAGCAACTATTGAATTCCGACTCATACCTGCGCTTCGCGCAAGGTGTCCTCATCGAGGATCCGAGCAACGAGACGTCCGACATGACCTTGGGCGAGGGGTACATGACGGAGGTCGAGTACGCCATCAAACTTACCGAAAACGCTACGGCGGACAGCTACTGTATGCGTGTCACCAACGGCGGTTCCGAGCTCGACTCTTACGCGAACATCGCGGAGGTGACCGCGAAGTACGGACCATCGATCTCGAACTGGACCCTCAACAACGACGAGCCGATCGCGCTTGTTGAGGGGGGTACGTTCACCGTCTATGCGACCGGCACCGTGGTCGATCTCAACGGAGCGTCGGACATACTGTACGCGACCGGTACCGTGTACCGTTCGGGAGTGGGTGCGCAGTGTGTCGACGACCCGAACAACTGCTACCAGATCAACTCGCTCGAGTGCCCGCTCGTTGATTGTGAGGGTAATTCATGCACCATCGAGTGTTCCGCCGATCTTCAGTTCTTTGCGGACCCAACCGATCCCGGAAGCGTATACGATAGTGAAGAGTGGCTCGCGGATGTTTTCGTGGTCGACTCGACCGACAACGTGGCGACGACCACGTCGTACGATCCCGGTGTCGAGGTGGACGTGCTTACGCTCTGGGGACTTGCTCCCAAGACCGGCTTGATCTCGTACGGCGCATTGGGACTTGGCGAGGATACTGATGATTTCAATGCGACCACCACCTTCCAGAACACGGGCAATGATAGTATCGATATCACCCTCGAGGGTACCGATATGACCGCGGGAGGCGGGAGCGTGATCCCGGTCGGGAACCAGATCGCGTCCACCACGCCGTTCGTGTACAGTGCGTGCACCATCTGCGTCTCGTTGAGCGGTGCGGCGAGTCCGTTCGAGCTTGATCTGCCGAAACCCACGAGCACGACACCGGTAAGCGACGAGATCTACTGGGGTGTGTATGTTCCGACGACCGGCGTTACCGGAGCGACCCATGCGGGATTGAACACGTTCTATGCGACCGGCGATTGATAAATGACACATCTTATTCACTAATCAACAGTATGCGCATACTTGGCATCATACTCATTGCGATACTTTTCGGAGGTGGGGGTACATACCTGTGGGTGTACTACGGCGGCTTCGAAGGTGAACGGACAAGTGTCGTCGCATTCATCGATGCGTACAGTGCGTACGATATCGCGGCGTCGCAGGTCGCGGATATGGTGCATGAGCCCGGGACGACGCGCAATACCGATCGGAGCAACCTGCTTGCGCTGCTCGAGCGAATACTCACCGCTCCGCTCGAGGCGGACGAACGAGCGAAGCTTGCGCGAGTGGCGTACGGGCATCTCGATTCGATACAGAACGACATTGCGGAAGCGAAGCGGGCGCATGAGGAGCTCTATGCGATCATTCAGGACCTCGACAACATGTCGCGCATCTTTCGCGGTGTGCGGGCGGGAGAGCAGGCGAGCGGACTGGTGTCGCTCGCGCGGGAACGTGCAGAAACATCCGCGCGCATCATCGCGAACCTCTCGGAGACGCATGAGTACACCTATGCGATCATTACCAGAGTGCTCGAGGACGAGGGGGCGCTTACGGACGAGCATAAACAGTCCATCAACACGATCACGAGCGAGGCCGAGTCGCGACATGGGGCACTCGAAGAGCAGTACGAGCGATTCATGGCCCAGGGTGAGGCGCTCGATCTTGCGTTCGATCAGTTCGTGCACGATACGCTATAGGTGGAGCACCGGACAGTGCTCACGCCAAATATGGAACGTGCGGAACTGTCGATACGACGTCGTTGACAAAGTGTCCTCGGGTGATACGATGTGCACATGTATCGAGCATGCATGATGCCCATGCGCAGTTACCATCCGTAGCGGGGCGTTTTGTGCACTTCGAACATGCGACCCCGTTCACGGGGTTTTTATTTTTTATCCCAACCATCTATGTACATCACACTTATCACCGATTGCGCCGATGCGAATGCGCGCGGAAGGCAGACCACCAGGATCCGATCGACCACCGGATGTTCGCCATCGTTCGTACCGGTATCGGGATCGCTCGATCGTTGCGCTTCACTTGAAGCTTCGGGCAATATCGTCGACATGCTCGATGCGGCGGGCGACGGAGAAGGTATCGTGCTTGCGAACGTCGCACCGCGGCAAGGCGTGGAGCGACATTGGGGGAACGGTACGCCGTTCGGCTTCTTCCGATATCGGCGCTCCTTGGTGTGTACGACCGTAAGCGGAGCCATGCTCTCGGTGCCCTTCAAAATGGGTTTATTCGAAAGGTATTTCGTACTCGATATGCATCAAACACTTCTTCGTATGGCACACGCTGGAGTGATCCGCTCGGAGGATGTTGAGCGCATCGGCGCCTCACAGTTCCGCAGTTTCGATTTCCTTCCTCTTGTCGCGTGGTGGATACATCAAGGTGGTGACCCTGTGACCCATGAGTATCCGACCACCGACATACCGGAGACAAAAGATGAGGTGTGGTGTGTGGATAACTTCGGCAACATGAAGACCACGATCCTCGCGGAAGAGCTTCCTTTCGTCCAAGGACTTGTCCCGACTCGGTTCGGTGAACTCCCGTTCGTTCGATCGTTGAAAGATGTACCGGACGGTACCGCGGCGATCACGGTAGGGAGCAGCGGTATCGATGCGCGGCGTTTCGTGGAGATCGTCGTGCAGGGCGGACACGCCGCAGAGCGCTTCGGTGTTCGAACGGGAGATCCGGTGTTCGATCGGTAACGACGTCGTTAGGTACGTGTGGGGGTAGTGCCTTTGAAGGGAGTGGTGTGTTTCGAGTATACTGGTCATATCGATCGTGCGCGGAAGCGGAATGGCTTCGCATGCGATGGCGTGTGCTTGAGAAGGGTGTCGCGCACCGATCGATGAACGGTATGTCTTTTCGCACCTTTGCCATCTCGTGCATAGTCCTGCTCGTCGGCGTGTCTCTCGCCGGCGTGCAATTCTCCGTTCATGCGCAAAGTTCTCCCTCCATTACGAATGTGCGAGTAGCGTCCTCGACCGAAAACACGGCGGTCATTACCTGGAGCACCAACGTTCCCGCGGATTCCATTGTGAACTTCGGGAAACAACCCCACTACGGTGTGGTGCGTGATCCGCTTTCCGACAAGACCGTACATTCGGTGACGCTTGAGGATCTTGACGCCTCCACTGTCTACCATTTTCGCGTCTCTTCGGCCGACACTGCGGGCAATCAGGCGGTTTCCGGCGACTTTGTGTTCATGACGCCCGGTTTCGAGGATATCGAGGACATAGAAAAGGTCTCCTCCCCCGAACAACAGTCGCTCGTGGGGCGCGCAGCGGACATCATCTCGCAGGTGACCGATCCGGAAGCGTTGAAGTTGATCCAAGAGCAGGTTTCGGAACAGGCGCAGGACCTTTTGCGAGCGCCCGAAGTGATCGGTCGTCCCCGTGCGATCGACATCACCGCCGATTCCGCAAAGATCATATGGGCTACGAGCAGGGACAGTAACTCCATCGTGCGCTACTCCGCGGAGTATGAGTGGAACGGAAGTACGTACCGGCGGACGGAGGCGCGGCTGGACGATTCGGTCAAGGACCATGAGGTGTTGGTCACCGGACTCGCCGCGGGGACAACGTACCACTTCCAAGTCGAGTCACAGGACGAGTTCGGCCTCTCGGGTACGAGCGATGATGTGACCTTCGAGACGAAGTCTCCGATACCGACGATCGAAGATGTGCAGATCATCAAGATCGAGGAGGATAGCGCCACATTCGCATGGTCGACGAACATTCCCGCGGCCGGTGCGGTCGTGTACGAGAACACGGTCACCGGTGAGATACGTTCGGAAGGCAGTCCGGAGTTTCTGACCACGCAGACGGTGCGTCTCACCGACCTGACGCTCGGCGCGACCTACATCGCGACGGTGAGCGCGGAGAACGAACAGGGAGAAGCGATGGAGAGCGAGCCGATCACGTTCACGACCGTTCGCGACGAGGAGCCGCCGATCATAAGCCGGGTGAACAACGAATCGACGCTCTACCCGGGCGCGGAGACCAAGATCCAGACCATCGTCTCGTGGGGCACCGACGAGCCGTCATTTTGCACGTTCCATTACAATGAAGGGTTGGCCGGTGCCGAGGGTGCGCATGATCTGCCGGCGAACACCGAGCCCTCGATCGATCATGTGCGCGTGGTCACCGAATTCCAGCCCTCGACCGTATACAAGTTCTGGGTATCGTGCGAAGATAGGAGTGAAAACGTGACCAGATCCGAAGATTTCGTACTCTTCACGCCGGAAAAGGAAAAGAGCATCATCGACATCATCCTCGAGAACTTCGAAGGCACCTTTGGTTGGGTGAAGAACATCGGTAAGTAGTATGATAACGATACGAGCATGGCTGTCCGGATTTGGGAACGATGAGGTCGTCTCGGCAGCATTCCCATCCCCATTCGCTCCCCCCATGCGATACTCCTATGCGTAACATCATCACCACAGATCATGTCGATGTGACCTACAATGCGGGTCAATCGAACGAATTCAAGGCGCTCGTGGATGTGTCGATCGAGATAGCCGCGCGCGAGTATATCATTTTCTTCGGTCCCTCAGGATGCGGTAAATCGACCCTCTTGTACTCGATCTTCGGTGTGCTCGCCCCCACCGCCGGCAAGGTGGTGGTGAAGGGTGATTCCATTTATGACTACGAACCGATGGAGCTTGTGATGTACCAGCGCAAGACGATGGGCATCATGTACCAGTCCTTCAACCTGATCCCGTCACTTACCGTTCTCGACAACGTGCAACTCCCGCTCATTTTTGCCGGTCTGCCACCCTCGGTGCGAGAGCGTCAAGCGATGAATCTGCTCGAGCGTTTCGGCATCGCACATGTCGCCTATAAACGACCGAGCTTGCTTTCGGGCGGACAGCAGCAGCGCGTGTCGGTGGCGCGCAGCTTGGTGAACGATCCTGAGATCCTCATTGCGGACGAGCCGGTCGGTAACCTCGATGCCGTTTCGGCGGAAGCGGTCATGAACACACTCGAAGAGATCAACCTCAAAGACAAGAAGACCGTGCTGCTGGTCACGCACGATGCGAAATACCTCCCGTACGCTCACCGGGTCATGTACCTCGACTACGGAAAGGTCGATCGTATCGTGATGAATCCGGAGAAGGCGCAGATCAAGAAGGTGCGTCCCGGGGAGACGATCGTCACTGAAATTGAGCAGCTCGCACGTATCTATCCGTACGACACGCCCGATCAGCTGCGCGTGAAGTCGATCGTGAACTACCTCACCCAGAATCTCTCGTTCGATCAGATCGTGCGCTTGGAGAAATTCACGCAAATGGTGATCGAGGGAGTGCTGTCTTCAGACCAGTTCAAGTCCATTTTGACCACCGACTACGAGCAAGGCGGGTGCGGTATCAAACCGAAGCAGGCCGAGGATATGGCGCATCGCATGTTCGAAATGCTCGAGCGGTCCAAGGATATCGTGAGATTCCGCCGCGCTCACCAGGGCTCGCATACGATCGACATGGTCAAGATGGAGATCGTGAAGCATGTGCACGGATACATGGTGGAGGAGTACCGAGTGGAGCCGGACTCCATACTGCTCGAGATCCTCACGAAAATGGTCACCAATCGCGTGTACGGGTACATCACCCGTGAGGAGTTCCACCGTCAGCTCCGCCTGTCGCGCGATGCGGGTGGTGCGGGTTTCGATATCTACCTCGCGTCCGACCTCTCGCGGTACTTGGAGAAGTTGATCGCCCAGGGCGTCTCGCACTTCTCACAGCACCAGGAGGCGAAGCCGGATTCCACCAACCTTCACGCACAGCAGGCGAAGAAGTTCGAGGAGATGAACAAGGGACTCTTTGAGCGGATCAAGAGCGTGCTGCATCGGAAGGGTGGGGCGAAGAGTGCATAATGAAGCGACATCGGACGGGTATGATGCGGTACCATTCATAACACCACATACATATGCGAGCTGCTGACATTGCAAAACTTTCCACACGAGCGTTCAAAACGAATCCAACCCGTACCTGGCTCACCATTTTGGGCATGGGCGTCGGTACCGGTGCCGTCGTCACCTTGGTGGGTCTCGGCTTTGGCTTGCAGAACATCATTCTGGAGCAGATCGTGCTCGGTGATACGCTCCTTTCGCTCAATGTGACCCCTCCACCCGCACGTTCGGTCGTCTTGAACCCGCAATCGGTGCAGGAGTTCATGGAAATAGAGCACGTGAAGGATGTTGCACCGATGGCGAGCTTTGCGGCGCTCATCACGTTCGAGGGGCTTACCGGCAACACCTTCCTGCAGGGCGCGAATCCGAACTACTTCCGCTTTACCGGTACCAAAGAGACCGCAGGTCGTTTGTTCACCGACGGAACGGTCGATGAGGACCGCAGCGGGGTCATACTCACGAGCGCCATGCTCAAACTCTTCGAGGTGGAGGATCCGGAGTCCGCATTGGGGAAGCAGGTCTCGTTCCGAGTGTTCGTACCAAAAGAGGGAACGAACGAAACAACGGAAATGGAGATAAAGAAACGCTACACCGTGGTCGGTATCAGCAGCGAGGAGAGCAGGCCGGGCGCCACCATCTTGCTCGACGAGCTTGCGAGTCAGCTTGCGGTCGCAGAGTACGAGCGGGTGCAGGTGCGCGTCGAAGAGGTTGGGTTCCTCGATCAGGTCACGGCCGCGCTCGTGGAACGCGGGTACGGGGTGACCGCGCTCAGCAAGACGGTGGAGCAGGCGAACAAGATCTTCCAAGGTATTCAGGCCGTCCTCGCGGTGTTCGGCGGCATCGCGCTCGTGGTCTCCGCGATCGGTATGTTCAACACGATGACCGTTACGCTCCTCGAGCGTACCGGCGAGATCGGCATCATGCGTACGCTCGGCGCTTCGTCGAATGATATCAAGATACTCTTCGTCTCGGAGGCGATCATTGTGGGTTTCCTTGGAGGTATGGTCGGTATCGCGATCGGGGTGGGGATCGGCTTTTCGCTGAACACCATGGTGAACGTCGCGGCATCCAGTTTTGGGGGTAAGTCCGTCGCGCTGTTCTCGTATCCCGCCACATTCCTCATCTTCATCGCATCCTTTTCCGCGGTGGTGGGCTTCCTCACCGGTGTGTTCCCCGCGCGTCGCGCCGCCGCACTGAACCCGCTTGATGCCATACGGTACAAGTAGTGTACGTCGCGGTCCTTTCATGGCGGCATATCGGTTGGTGCATGAGTTTGGAGGTTATCCACAAGCGCATGAGATGAAAGCATGCGAAACGCGGTATACTGGAACAAAGGTGTATTTATCAGAGCGCACTAAGAATTACAGGGTATGAGCACACTGTCACAGAGCAAGGGGAAAGTTTCGGTCGCGGTGATCGCCGTCATTGGGGCGCTTGCGTGCGTCGCACTTTTGGACGCGCAACATGGCGGTACCTCAAGCGTGCAGGCCACCAGTACGGCGACGACGACCGTGACGGTGCTCAACACGCCGCCATCGTGGTCGGTATTCGCCTATGAGCAGGTTGCCTCGGCGACCACGACACCCACGAACAGTGGCCTGAGTGTCACCTGGACCGGCACCGCGAGCGACAACAATGCCGAGAATTACTTTCTCCTGATCTGTAAGTCAAGCTCCACGCCGCAACACCCGTTCGTCGATCCGGACAAGGAGATACCCCAGTGCGGCGGCGGTAGCGCCGACCAGTGGGCACTGTCCGCTTCAACGGCGAGTGATGTCGCGGCCACCGTGAGTACCACCACGGTCGAGCAATGGGTCGTCGATGCGGGCAGGGAATATTTCCCCTGGTACGCGTATATTTGTGACGCGAACGAGGGTGATCCCGAATGCAGTCCCGCCATGTACAACGGCCTCCACGAACCGGGCCCGGCAAGCGCCACTTCATCACCGTTCGTCATCAACCGACGCCCCACGTTCACGTTGGCCGCGGATACCTCGGTGGCACCTGGCGATATTGCGACCTGGACCTCCACCGCCGACGACCCGGACACTTTGGGGGGCGATGACACGATACAGCTTCATGTGTGTCGTGCCTCCGGCTTCAATCCCGCGATCCCTTCGTGCACCGGTGCGCAGTGGGCGACCTCCTCGTTCGCAACGTCGAATCCGACCGCGACCACCACCATTCCCATTCCGACCCAGGATGGTAATCTCGCGTCATACGTCTACATCGTCGATCAGCACGGACATGCTGCGGTAGGTGGCTACCAGGACACCAACACACTCCTTACGATCGACAACGTCGCCCCGTACATCGCCTCGAGCACCATCCAGCTCTACGGTGTCTACGGCACCACGACCGGTACCACCAGTCTCGTGCTTACAGTGCCCGAAGGCGAGACACAGCACTTCGTGGTCGCGTTCGAGGTTTCCGACAACAACAGTTGCTTGAGCACCACAAGCGCGAACGAGATCAGTAGCGCGCGGGTGAACGTCTTCCGGTCCGACATAGGCGGCACATACGGATATGGCTGCGACGCTTCGGGTGAGTTCAATGCGAACCGCTGCTACGTCGATGATGTGTCGGGGTGGGTACCGACCTGCTACCAACGCCCGGGTGCCGCTTGCACCGCAAACACGCTCTCGGTCGAGTGGGAATGCGTCTTTCCGCTTTGGTACATTGCGGACCCGACCGACCTCGGGAGTCCGAACGCGGGTTCCGACTGGCGTGCAAGCGTGAGTGCGACCGATAACAATACCCTTGCGAGCGTATTTGCGACCGAAGACCATCCGGCGAACACCGGTGCCGAGGTGCTGCAATTCCTCTCCTTCAGGGCGACCGGTAGTCCGATTGCGTACGGCTCCTTTGAGCCCGGTCTCGGTAACGACTACCACCCCGCAACGACGACCATTTATGCGACCGGCAACACGGGTTTGAATCAGTACCTTTCCGGTGATCCGATGTGTACGGCGCTGCTCGGGTGCACCTACAACGGCACGTCGACCATCTGGGTACCCGCACAGCACTACGCCACCACCTCATCTTCACTGCCATACGCAAGCGGCTATGTGCTTTCCACCTCGACCGTTCTCACCTCGTTCGTGGATATCGTCCTGCCGAAGACACAGAGCACCACCACTCCGAACTCCGCTGATACCTATTGGGGTATCAAAGTTCCGGCAAGCATCACGTACGCGGGAGACTATATCGGTAAGAACTACATCGATGCGGTGGTCGCACCGAGCGGCGAGTGGTAGGAACACCATTCGCTGATACACCGAAAATGCCGCCCCAAAGGGCGGCATTTTCGGTGTTTTACTTGTCAACAGGTTGTCTACAGGTGGTGCGTATCATTTTGACGCGAATGAACGTACAATAGAGCAACGAGTTCGTCTCGTACGCATATCACTGAAAGACCTAAAATTCGTTCCCGCTTTGCATGGGCGCGCGGTACGTTCGGCGTGTTTTTCCTGTGCCTGTTATTTTCAAATACGGTGCATGCCGGCTTCGGCATCACGCCACCGTACGTACGCAATGACCGGCTGACTCAAGGTTCCACCTTTACCCAGGACATCATTCTGGTACGCGGTGATCCGGTCGAGGACCTCAAGGCCGAGATCACGCTCATGACGCCGGGTATCGAGGATTGGATCACGATCGATCGTGGCACGGAGTTCCTTTTGCCAAAGGGAGAGAAGCAGGTACCGATCCGGGTCACGGTGCGCGTTCCCGACAACGCCGCGTACGAGCGGCACCAGGGCAGTATTCGGGTGCGGACCGTGTCTCCGGATCCCGCAAGCGGTGTCTCGATCGCACTCGGAGCCCAGATCGACGTCGATATCCGTGTGGTGGACGAGATCCGTGATTTCGAGGTCAAGCGGGTCAAACTGAGCGAAGCGGAAGAACCGCGTCGATTTTGGTGGCTCGAGTTTCCCGGCAAGATGACCTTTACGATGGGAATCGAGAACACGGGTAATGCCCCGACCGCACCCTCGCGCGTGCAGTTTGACATTTATGATAAGCGGGGCAATAAGGTGTTGGAAACCACGGTGAATACCAATGCGATCGAGGAGGTGCGACCGTTCGAAACCAGAGAGGTTGCGGCGTACCTGCCGACACGGATGCCGCCCGGTGCCTATTTCGTACGATACTCGGTCTATCATTTCGACGAGGAAGTGAAGCGTACGGGTGAGCTCACGCTCTCGGTCCTGCCACGCGGGACGGTCGTGGGGTACGAAGGGTACGGACTCGAGGGCCTCTCGTTCGGTGACAAGCTCTCACTCATTGTACCCGTTGCGCTTTTGGTGGTCGTCCTCCTCATCACGACGGCGGTGCTCATCCTGCGGAAACGCAATCATCGCAAGCGAAGGGGGTTTGATAGGCCACGGCGGGATCATGGTGCGGTCGACCATGAGGAATATCGTCATGAGCCCGAAACGATCAGGCGTCCCGCGCCTCGACCGATCGCTCGCCAAGGTGTCGTGGACCTCTCCGGGCGCAGACCGCGCGCGTAGGGGAGTATGATTATTATGGTACGGTGGGTTCACATCAGCGGTGCGCTATGCGTACTTATACTACTCGTCTGCACTTCCGGTGTCGCGAGTGCGACCTATGTGGCGACAACGACCGTATCGCTTACGGTGTGCGGTGACGGCATCGTCGCGGGTACGGAGTTTTGTGATGATGGTCCGAACACCGGCTACTACGCCAATTCGATCGCGGGGCGCAATTGCAAACCGGATTGCGATGGATACGGACCGTACTGCGGTGACTATGTGACAAACTTTGTATACGACGAAGAGTGTGATGACGGAAACAACACTGCGGGCGACCTTTGCGACATGACCTGTCAGAACGAGAGTGAACCGGTGACCGAGGGAGGCGGCAGCGGTGGAGGAACCCCGGGCGGTGGTGGCGGGAAGAGCAGTGGCTTTTCCGCGCGCGGGATTCCGGGTGCTTCGGTCGAAGGCGGAGTGGAGTTTGCCGGTGAGACCAATGTGGCGATCCGCGGGACCGCATACCCGAGCGCGACCGTGACGGTCCTCAAAGATGGGGATGTGGTGCGGGTCATCGAGGCCGATAGTTCCGGGGATTTCGAGTTGTCTCTTGCAGATCAAACGCCGGGTATCACGACGTACGGGTTTTGGGCGCTGGATCGAGCAAACCGTCGCTCTATCACCTACGCCGCCACATTCCAGGTCGTGCAGAACGCCATGACCACACTTGCGGGGATCCTGATACCGCCGACGCTCACCGTTACGCCCGATCGCGTTACTCCGGGCGGTACGGTTTCGTTCGAGGGTTCTGCGGCGCCGAATTCCGAACTGCGCGCGTATATCGATGCGGGGCAGGATCCGGAGGTCGCCGTCGTGCTCGGATCGGGCGCATGGAGCATCGCATACGGTACCGCCACCCTCACCCCGGAAACGTCACATACCGTGCGTGCACTGTATTTGCGCGATCAGTCCGAGCTCAAGAGCGGGTACAGCCAATTAGTCAGTTTCTACGTCGGGAACGGCACGCCGACGGACGGAGTGACTGCCGACCTCAACAAGGACGGGAAGGTCGATCTGACCGACTTCTCGATCCTGCTCTTCAATTGGAACACAAGGACCGCATCCGCCGATATCAACAGCGACGGGGTCGTTTCGCTTCCCGACTTTTCGATCATGTTGTTCAACTGGACCGGTTGATCAAGTACGCGCTGTTCATCCTCTTTGCGGACTTATCCTCGTAACCGTATGCAAGCCACTTACTTTTCATGTTCGGACTGGGGTATACTGTGTACATGAGATCGTACACATCGGTATTGTTCGTGTTCGGGACGTTGATCGGCGCTTTGCCTGCGTTCGCTGCAGAGGTGTACCTGGAAGTGAACGATACTCCGTACGATCGGCGCGACACGTTTTACATTCCGGTACGTATCGCCATGCAAGACGAGTGCATGAATGCCGCAACGATCGTCGTCGCGTACGACCCGCGCGAGCTTTCCGTGCGCGAGGTGGTTACCGGACGATCGTTATTCACGCTTTGGCCGGAGCAGCCGCACATCGATCGAGATGCAAGCGGTAACGAGCTTGGGGTGGTGCGTTTTTCAGGTGGGATCCCGGGCGGGTACTGCGGCAGGGTCGAGGGTGATCCGGGACTCACGAACATCATTGCGGATCTGGTGGTTACCGGCGCGCGCGGTACGCAGGCCTCGAGCGGGTATGCGTCGACCACCGTTCTCGTGTCACCCGAGACGAAGGTCTATCGACACGACGGAACCGGCACCGCACTAGAGACCGTGCTGCTCGGAGCGCAAATCGCGCTCGTCGAGGTGGACGGTGCGCAGCCGGTCGATCGGTGGCAGGAAGATGTTCGTGCGGACAAGACCGCCCCCGAGCTTTTCGAGATCACCCTTGTCGATGGTCCTTCGGTGGGGAACGCGCGCGACTACATCGTATTTTCCACCGTCGACAAACAGAGCGGCATCAGTCACTACGAGGTGCTCGAGACGGATCCGGATCGGTTCGGCTTGTTGAAATGGTTCCCCCGCGAAGCGCACTGGGTGCGTGCGGAGAGTCCGTACGTACTGCGCGATCAAGAGCTCATGTCGCGCATCATGGTGCGTGCGGTCGACAGGAACGGCAACGAGCGAGTGGTCACCTACGAGCCGTCGATATCGCTCGTGCGCGAGTTTTTGCGGCCGAGCATGACCGTCGTGCTCCTTGGTGGCGTGATCGTCCTTGCGCTCATCATGGTCCCATCGATCCTCGTATTGCGACGTAGATCGAAACGCTCGGGTGCTCAGGGCGTTCCTGAGAGTGATGAAGTTCCAAGTGGTGGTGAGCAACGCTATGATGTGTAACATGATCATGATACGAAATAGTGTGATGTTCTTGCTGTGCGTGACGATGCTCGGACTTTCGAGTACCTCGGTCGTTCACGCGGCGGGAGCATCGTTGTTCGTGGAGCCCGCGACCGCCGTGCAGGTGTTGGGCGAACCGTTCTCGGTCGAGTTGCGCGTCGATACGAGCGGAGTCGAGGTGGCGACCGTCGACGCTACGGTCACCTACGACCCCGAGCGCATCGAGTTCGTCTCCGTGTCCGACACCGATTCCGCATTCGGTACACTCCTTGTGGATTCGACCCGGGCGTACGGAGAGATCGATCTTTCCGCACTTATCCAGGGTGCGGACGAACCATATGCGGGTACGGATGGTTTAGTCGGCACGATCACCTTCATGCCGCTTGAACAGACCGTGACCGAAGTGCGCATCAAACAGGGCTCCGTTCGTTCCGCACTTTCACTTACTGCGTCGGTCGCGACCGCACAGGATCTGCTCTCGAGTATGCGGAGCGCCACCTATACGCTTGTGCCCCGCGAGACGCTTCCGGCACAGACCGCTGCCGCATTGATATCGACGGAAGCGAACGATTCCGGCTTCACGTTCGAACCTTCCGCACGGGACGGTTGGATCGCAACGTCAAGCATCAAGGCAACGTGGTCACTCCCGAAGGATGTGGACGCCATGCGTATCGGCGTGTCCACGTCTTCAAGTGCGGTACCTGCAAAACTGTATCCGGTACCGGTAAGCTCGACGGTGCTTGAAGATGTGGAAGATGGCGAACAGTACCTGCTTGTGCAGTATGAGCGTGATGGCGTGTGGGATAGACCCGTTGCCGTGCCGTTCAAGGTGGATACGACCCCGCCTGAATCTCTTGTGGTGGAGCCGGTCCTGCGTGAGGATGGGAGAGTGGGGAAGGGGTATACGATCAGTGCGACCGACGAACATTCGGGTGTCGCCTCGTACGCGATCGGTCTTGATGGTGGCGAACTTGTTGTGTGGGAGCGTCCGGACGACGGTGTGTATGTGCCCGACGTGTCCGTTTCCGCCGGCATGCACACACTCACTGTTCGTGTCGAAGATGCTATGGGGAATGGCACGACGAGTGACACGGTACTCACCATTGCAGCGATCGCTTCGCCGGTCCTCGTGTCCGCACCCGATCGTGTGCTCACCGGTGACCCTATCACGGTTGCGGGCACAACCTACCCGGACTCCGAAGTGTCGGTGTACGTGTCGTTCAACGGGGGAGACGCACGCGAATTTTCGGTCCGTTCCGATTCGAGCGGAAACTATACCGCGGAAGTGACAGACGCCGCCCGTGCGGGAACCTACACGGTCTGGTTTTCCGTCATCGACACTTCCGGCGCGGAGAGCCCGCTCTCGCTCAAACGAAGTGTCACGGTAACGCAGCCGTTCATCATGCTGTTCGGCTCACGAGCGGTAAGTTACCTTTCGGTCATCGTGCCGCTCATCGCCCTGGTCGCATTGCTCGTGCTTGTGCTCTGGCTCTCGTTCGTCTATGTGCGGGGGTACCGTGCGAGGGTCAAGTACGAAACGAAAGAGGCGTACCGTGTGGTCGGAGAAGAGTTCGATCTGTTGCGTAGAGAGCTCGTGGAGCAGATCGGTACGCTCGAGCGTGCGCAGCTTTCGCGAGAGTTGACCCGGGAGGAGATGCGTATCTTTACCGAACTTTCACGGCGGCTTGAGGCGATCGAGGATCATATCGCGCACGAGATAGCGGACATCGAGCGTTTTGAGCATGATGCGCCGCCTCTGCGCACGGTCGATCACAAGACGCTTGCTCGGTACGAAGGAGAGACCGATGCGAACAAGACTGTTCGACGTTCACCTTCCGAACCGATCACTCTGCCGGGCCACACCGTACGTATCGAACGCACACGGTGACGCTGTCGCACTAGTGCCACCACGACTGGAGAAGCAGATTGGAGACCATGCCTTGGAGCGTGGCACCTCGTGAGAGGTTGGAAAAGATGATCATGATGTCCTTTAGGTCTATGGCCCCATCATTATTGAGATCATATTCCGACCGGTACCGGAAATAGAGATGACCGGAAACAAGACCCGCGTCGATGAGGTTCACTTTCGAATCGTTGTTCACATCGGGGCTCGGTCGTTCCGCGGATCGCACCCACACCGTGAAAGAGTGTTCGGAGTGAGAGACGGGACTTCCGACCCCGTCGTGCGCGAGGACCGTCGCATTCTCGAGAGAAAAGATCGCTTCACCTTCGGTATGGGGTGTTGCAACGAGCGTGAGTACCGTGCCGGTGCCCGTAAAGCCATCCTTGTGCACGATACCGCCCGAGAACGAGATGGTGTCGTTTTGCAGTGTCGGTCCTTCCGACCAGAGGTCGACGATCGAGTCTTCGGTGGAGAACGATCGAACCTCGATCCGTTCGGACGGGACATGCACGGTCGCCCCGACCACGTTGATGGGCTTCTCGCTCTCGAGTACCAGGTCGAGCGTTACTTCCTCGCCGATGGTGACGTACCGCCTTTCGTCCGGCACCAGGTACATCGTATACGGTCGCTGAGCGAACGAGAGCGAGGTGGCGACGAGGACCACGATCGGTACTCCCGCAACGATCGTATACCGATGCCGTTTGATGTGGTAGTAGAACATGTTCACCGTATGCACAATGGGTATTGTACCAGATATTCTGAAAAAACACGCCAAGGGGGTGTAGATAATCACCGTACATCGGTGATATACTACACCACATGCGTTTGGACAAACGAGTGCGGTGGAGTGAGTACCTCGATGAGGCGGTGTATGGTGCGAACGACGGTATCATTACCACCTTTGCGGTCGTCTCGGGTGCCGCGGGGGCCGGGCTCTCCGGCGAGACGGTCATCATCATGGGGGTGGCGAATTTGATCGCCGACGGATTCTCCATGGGTGCCTCGAGCTTCCTTGCGATCCGTACGGAGGCGGAGGTGGCGAAGGTCAAACATTTCTTTCGAAGGCGTGGAAACGACCAGGCGACCTCGCGATCGATCGTGACGTTCGTCGCGTTTGTGATCGCGGGAGCGATACCGCTCGTCCCGTTTTTCAATGCATTGGCCGAGGGGCGCGAGTTCATGGTCTCCGCCGTCGGTGCCGGAGTGACATTCTTTTTAGTGGGCGGGTTGCGCACCTTGGTGACCAAGCGCGGCTTCTTCAATTCTGGTATCGAGATGTTCCTGGTCGGTGGCATCGCATCCGCGCTTGCGTACGGAGTCGGTGGTCTGGTGCATTCGCTTATTCAATAACAGATCCAGGTGTATGTTTGAACCCAAAAGAACACGCATATCCTTATTTTCATTCGCCGGTATGGTGTGCGCCCTTGTTCTGTTCGGTGTAACGTTCGTACATGCACAGGAAAGTGTGACCGATGGAGCGGTGAGTGACACGATAAGTACACCGATCGACGGGTTCGTGGAAGATGAGGGTAGCGCACTCCATGCCACGAACGGTTCGGTCATGTATGTTTTTCATAGTACTACTTGCCCGCACTGTGCGGCGCTCATGAAATTCCTTGATTCCACCATCGTGCCCAAGTATCCCGACCTGGAGATCCGACGCTACGAGGTGTCCGACGCAAATGCTCGCGCACTCTTAAAGACGCTCGCTCGCGAGCACGGCCTCAAGCAGTACGGGAGCGTCCCCACGGTATTTATAGGTGGTGAAGCCATGGTCGGATACCATACCGACAAGACCACGGGGGTCGAGCTTGAGCGCAACATACGGCGGGCGTTGGGTCTCGGTGTTGAAGCGGGCGAGGAGACAAGGCGTGGCACGATCGAAGTGACGTTCTTGGGGGAGATCGACCCAAGTAGATACTCTTTGGCGACACTCGCAATACTGCTCGGTACGTTCGATGGTTTCAATGTGTGTTCGCTCGGAGCGCTCGTACTTATCATCGGCCTTACGCTCAAGCTTCAACGGAGGCGGGCGATCGTACTCTTTGGTGGTGCGTTCATCCTTACGACCGCGCTCGTGTATGGAGGACTTATCGTACTTTGGGCGCAGCTCTTCGATTACTTCGCCGCGTACGTGAACGCGTTCAAGGTCGGTATCGCACTGCTTTCGCTCGGAGGAGGGGCGTACTTCCTCAAGGAATACATCCGTATGCGGGGTGAGGGTGCGGTGTGCACCTTCACGGAGTCGAAGTGGATCGCAAAGGTCACGGAGCGGACCGGAAAAGCGTTCGAAGATACCACGCGGCTCCTAAGCGTGTTTAGTGCGGTAGTGGTGTTCGCGGCGGTGGTCGCGATCGTCGAGTTTCCGTGCTCAGCCGCGGTTCCGCTCGTGTTTGCGGGGATACTTGCCGACGCGGGACTTTCTTTCGTTGGATACCTTGGGCACATCGGTCTTTTTGTGCTGTTTTATATGCTTGACGAGCTTATCATTTTCGGACTTGCCGCGTACCGTTTGAAATTGTGGATGACGAGCGGTGCGTTCACGAAATGGGCGGTGCTCGGCGAGGCGCTTATTCTGCTTGGTATCGGGGTGTACTATCTCGGCACGTTCATCGGGTCGCTGTAGTCCGCCCTGGGGAAGTTCCGGTACGCCGAGCGTGCGGAGGAGTGTGGTACGCTCGTCCGTGCGCAGATGGCGGTACGTGTTCGGTCGCAGTCGCATGAGGCGGATATTCATGATGCGTGTACGCTGCAGATCGCGCACGGTATAGCCGAGTGCGGCGCACATGCGTTTCACCTGATGGTTCTTGCCTTCGGTGAGTACGATGCGAAGTGTGTGCGCATCCAGTCGTTCCACGGTACACGGTTTGGTCGTGTAGTCACCGATATCGACTCCGTGCGACATGCGTTCGCTGACATCGGAACGCAAGCGCTCGTTCACCCCTACGCGGTATTCTTTTTCGTGGTATCGATCGGGGGAGAGGAGCGGTTCGACGATCCGTCCGTCGTTCGTAAGGAGAATGAGTCCGTGGCTGTTTTTGTCGAGCCGTCCAACCGGAAACACGTCTATGTTCGCGTCTCGCTTCTTCAAGTGGTCCAGTATCTCCTTTTCACCCTCTTGCGCACCATGCGTCACCGTACCGCGCGGTTTGTTGTAAGCGAGGTAGACAAATCCCTTGCGCGGCGCATGAAAGAGTACGCGCACGTGGTCGCGTTCGGTCACCTTGTCTCCAAGTACCGCGGGTACACCATTGAGAAGCACCTTGCCGGCTTCGATGAGCTCATCCGCTTTTTTTCGAGTGGCGTACCCCTGTTGCGCGAGGTAGCGGTTGATGCGAACCGCGGAGGTGTTTCGTGCCGCGCCGTGTTGTATGCTCGGAGCTTCGGGGCGAGAAGGAAGTCGCTTCCGAAGTTGCACATCGGTTTGCATCCTGCGAGCGGATTTATTCGACGTCGGTTTGTACATTGATATATTATAATACAAATATGAAAAAAAAGCAATACCATGTAGGGTGGCGTGGGTGGAGATGGGCGCGTTTGCGGAAATACGGAATTACGGTAGAGTTGATGGGTATCACTCTTATAGATAGACCGGCATGGATTCTCTTCTCATCCCCATCCTTACTCTACCGGGGATCGCCGGTATGCAATCCGTATGCGCGCTGCGGGGTAAGAAAAATCACGGCCTTGTAGCGGACTGGTTAGGGGAACCGAGGCATGGGATGCTATGCTACTGAATATGCAAGAGCTACGAGGTCGATCGAAAAATATCATAGGCATTATCGGCGTAGTGGTCGGTTTCGCTGTAGTGGGAGGGGTTGTTGCGTCTACGTTCATGCGGGAAGGGGAGACCACCGAGCGGATTAAGGATGCGGAACGCGTGGGCAAGGTGGAAGAACCGGAAGCTATAGATCCGCCAAAGGAAATTAAAACATCTCCAGATGCGCACACTCCGTCGGTAACCGAAACGGCACATGAAGGAGAAAAAAAATCCGCACCGGTACGGCAACTGCTGTCAAGAGAAGAACTTTGGAAAGCGGAATGGCCAGCCTCCTGGGATGTTGTTGCGGTAGATATTATGGGGAGACGTTCCGGTGATTACAAAGTACGAGTTGTACATGAATGGCCCAAAAGGATCGTGGTGGAAGAGGTGGAGCCACCGCACAAGGTAGCCGCAGAGTTCACGACGGAGAGATTCGTACCGTCATTGCCTGATGTGCGAGTGAAGGAGAGGCAGGAGGCTATTGCTGGTGTGCAGCCCTTTATCGACGGGTACAGCGCGAAACTTTACATGTTTATTACATTTGGCAGTCACCATTTAGAATGGCTGGGGAAGGTCTATGAATCAGATATCTTTGGGAACGATGTGAGAGAGATGGGAAAGGAGACGGTGTGGCACACAAGTGGGGTGGATGATGTTCGTTTATCTGCAGACCGTACAACACTAAGCTATATTGCGGATGAGACACACGCGGAGCTTAATGAAAGTACTGGCGAAATTGAACAGGTCGGCGACGACATAAACATCTTTCACATTATCGATTTATTAGATACTGAGAAATCAATACAGTTCGTCTTGCCTCATGGGGAAAAATTGCTCGGCTATGGGAAGAAGAAGTATTGGGTACCTGCGTGGCAGTTTGTAGATGACGGAGTGGTGGAATTCACGTTGTACTACCGAGAGTCCGTGGAAAAACAAAAAGGAGTTAAAGAGCTTTGGCGTCATGATAGGAAAACAAGGGAAAGTACTCTGATAGAGAGTCGGGCGGTTACTGGCACGAGTTAGTCGGAAGGTGTGACCTGGCGTTCGATGATGAGGCGGTGGTAGGTGGTGTCCGCATTCACCGAGAGTTCGGTGCCGGCATCCCACACACCCTGTTCGTAAAGGTATTACGGGCGCGGTTCAGTGTGGGAGAACTTCAGATAAAGTCCTAACGAGATGAGAAAAACCCCGAGCGGATGCTCGGGGTTTTTGCGTTTGGGGGGCCAAGGGCGAACGGGTAGGGGAGTTACTCAAACTGGTTTGAGTAGACTTCCTGTAATTGCGTTTTTACAGAAATACAGATGGTGTAGAAAAAGGTAACCCCGAGCGGATGCTCGGGGTTTTTGCGTTTGGGGGAGGGGGGTCTGTCCTTCCGTGTTTCTGTAATTGCGGAAATGAAGAACACCCCGAGCGGGAGTGCGGGGTTTTGCGGATTTTGTTGACGGGGGTCAGGTGCGGGGGCGTGGGAGGGCTTGACGTGGGGAGTTTCTCTACGAATAGTGATTGAATTGTTCTCTCCGCTCCGGTGGGAGGGAGGGGAGGAGTTTTGTGTCTGAGTGGTTTTGTTGGTTTTTGCTAAGGGGGGAATGGGGATGAGGTGGTTCTTGTGGGTGACGAATACCGTGTGTGCATAACCCGCGTGGGATAGGCGGGGTTTCGGGGTAGAGTGGAAGGGTATGGAACTGAAAGAAATAACCGCGCCGGTACTGCCGGAGCAAACGCAAGAGTGGGGTCGGAGAA
>JAYRSE010000005.1:0-9408 GCA_041920275.1 Minisyncoccota bacterium
AAAGGAGCGAGACAGCAGTGTGCCTACGCACACTCTCGTCGAGGATCGAAAGGCGGAGCCATGCGCCGACCGCAGGGAGGAGCAGGCGAGCCGTGGTCGAGAGCACTTGATCGTTGAGGAGCCGCCGCAGGCGGAGACGAAATGATCTAGTGACTCGTGACCGCTCCTCGGTCTCGGCTCCAAAGGAGCGAGACAGCAGTGTGCCTGCGCACACTGCGTCGAGGATCGAAAGGCGGAGCCATGCGCCGACCGTGGTGAAGAAGAGTGGTAAATAATTACGGTATTAATACAGGTATTAATACTGTAATAATTTCGAAGGCCGAGGTAGCTCAGTTGGTAGAGCAATGCATTCGTAACGCATAGGTCGCGGGTTCAAGCCCCGCCCTCGGCTCTGAAATGAACCCCGCATGGTGCGGGGTTTCGTGCTATAGTATACCCATGAACGAACAGGAGACTGTGCAACGTATCGCTGAGATAGAGGGCGCCATGTGTTCGCCTGACTTCTGGAAGGACTCCAAGCGCGCACAGGAGCTCATCGCGGAGCTTCAGGACCTGAAGGCGGTCGCGGAGGGTGGCACCCCCTACGACAAGTGTCGCGCGATCGTTGCAATATACGCCGGTGCGGGGGGTGATGATGCTGAGGATTTTGCAGGTATGCTTTTTCGCATGTATCAAAAGCTCGCTGAACGCAAAAACTGGAATTGGCACCTCTTGCACGATCACGAGAACGATCATGGCGGGTACCGCAGTCTTGCGTTCGAGGTGGAAGCGAAAGGCGCGTACGGTGCACTGCGTGGTGAGTACGGCGTACACCGACTCGTGCGAATATCACCTTTTAACGCCAACGCAAAACGGCAAACGTCATTTGTGCTGGTCGAGGTGTTGCCGGTCATCGAAAAGCATAAACTTGATATTCCGGAGAGTGACCTTGAGATATCGTTCGCCCGTTCTTCCGGTCCGGGCGGACAGAATGTGAACAAGCGCGAAACCGCCGTACGAATGACCCATAGGCCGACGGGCATTTCGGTGCATTGTCACGGAGAGCGCACGCAGGAGGCGAACAGGGAAAAGGCGCTCGCGATCATTGAGGCCAAACTCATGCGTCGTATGGAAGAGGAACGCAAGGAAACGCTCGCTGAGCTTACGGTCGATCCGGGAAAGATAGAGTGGGGAAGCCAGATGCGCTCATACGTCCTTCACCCGTACCAGATGGTCAAGGATCATCGCACCGGTGTTGAAACAAGTAACACTGAAGCGGTGCTTGAGAAAGGCGAGTTGGACGCGTTCTTGGAGGCGGATGTGCCGGTCGCTTGATCTCCGGTGCGAGAAAGGTGACCCCCCCCTTTTTTCCGCACACGATCCCATGGTATACTGAGTGACGATACGGTTTCGGCCGACGACGCGCACGGTCACCCACCATCTCGTATGATCTATTTCGACAATGTTTCCAAGGAGTATGCGGATCATTCACGCGCACTGCACGAAGTGACCCTGTCCGTGAATCCCGGCGAATTCGTTTCCATCGTGGGTCACTCGGGCGCGGGCAAGACCACGCTCCTCAAACTGCTTCTTGCGGAAGATCGACCGACCGAAGGTGCGGTGTATTACCACTCTACGGATATCCACCATCTTCGTCGCAGCCACCTCACACAGTATCGCCAGAAGATAGGCACCGTTTTCCAGGACTTCCGTCTGCTCCCCAACCGTACCGCGTACGAGAACATAGCGTTCGCCATGGAGGCCGCGGGTCGTGATGATGAGGAGATCGAGACCGACGTGCCGTACGTGCTCGAACTTGTGGGCCTCCGAGAAAAAATGTGGAGCTTTCCGCGAGAACTGTCGGGTGGAGAGCGACAACGGGTCGCCATCGCGCGCGCGATCGTCAACCAGCCCGACGTCATCATTGCCGACGAACCGACCGGAAATCTCGATCCGATCAACACCTACGAGATCGTGCAGATATTGAAAAAGATCAACGATCTCGGCACCACGGTCCTGCTTACGACCCACAACAAGGGAGTGATAGACAACCTCGGCCGCAGGGTCATTACCATGGATTCGGGCAGGATGGTGCGGGACGATGCGAGTGGCAGGTATGTGCTGTAGCCCTCCGAGACACAGGCCCACGTCGTTCGAAATTACCGATTAAGTATTGCATTGTACCATGTTCTTATCACTTCGACGCGTCGTGAGGACCGGTTTCGTCAATTTCTGGCGTAACGGCTTTGTTTCGACCTCTTCCATCGTGGTCATGACGATCACGCTCTTCGTGCTCGGTTCGCTTTTCTTCCTGAACGCGCTCCTCGATACTTCGCTCGGGATGCTCAAAGAGAAGGTGGACATCAACGTTTACTTTACGCTCGATGCGAGCAGTGAGGAAGTGCAGCGGGTGCATGATCTGGTCAAGGCGCTTCCGGAGGTGCGTGAGGTCGAGCTTACCACGAGAGAGCAGGCGCTTGAACGCTTCAAGGAACGACACGCGACCGACGAGCTCGAACTGCAGGCACTTGAGGAGCTTCCCGATAATCCGTTTCCCGCGTCGCTTGCCATTCGCGCGGTCGATCCTTCTCAGTACACCAGCATCAGCACGTTCCTCACGGAAGATACCGCGATACTCTCCTCAGAAGGTGCGCGCATCGTCTCCAAGGTAAACTACAAAGACAACAAAGCGGCCATCGAACGGTTGCGAGACATCATTCGCGGTGTCGAGCTTTTCGGACTCGCCTTGTCAGTGGCACTCATCGCTTCGTCCATCATCATCGTCTTCAATACCATTCGTATGGCGATATACATCTCCCGCGAAGAGATAGCGGTCATGCGGCTCGTGGGTGCGAGCGACATGTACATCCGTGGACCGTTCGTGATCGAAGGAGTGATGTATGGGGTGGTCGCCGCCATTGTTGCGCTCGTTTCGTTCTATCCGCTCGCACTTTGGCTCGGTCCCCCCACCCAGCAGTTCTTCGGAACGATAAATCTCTTCACGTACTATACCGGTAATTTCGGTCAAATATTCCTCACCATCATGGGAACCGGTATGTTCCTTGGCGCGCTCTCGAGTTTCCTGGCTGTCAAGAAATATCTCCGGGTCTGATCATTGCCACACCTATGAGAAAACAGCATGCCAAGGATACTTCGCTCGCTTCAAAGAAGCGCACGCCTCGGCTCTCGCGCGAGAAAGCGGAGGAACGAACCTCCGGAGACAAGGATACCAAATACATTTTCATTGTGGGCGGTGTGATGTCCGGTGTCGGGAAGGGGATCGCGACCAGCTCGATCGGCACCATACTCAAAGCGCGAGGTCTTACGGTGACCGCGCTCAAGATCGATCCGTACATCAATGTCGATGCCGGCACCATGAACCCCACCGAACATGGGGAGGTGGCGGTCCTCTCGGACGGTGATGAGTGCGACCAAGACATGTGCAACTACGAGCGCTTCCTCGACGTGACGCTGACCGGCGATAATTACATGACGACCGGCAGGGTCTACCAAACGGTGATAGCGCGCGAGCGCAATCTTGAGTATAAGGGTAAGTGTGTGCAGGTGGTGCCCCACATTCCCGAAGAGGTGATCCGGCGTATTAAGCACGCCACACGCAAGGCGGGTGCGGATGTAGCGGTGATCGAGATCGGCGGGACTGTGGGTGAATACGAGAATATTCTTTTCATCGAGGCGGTGCGCATGCTCAAGCTAAGGCAACCCGACGATGTGGTTGTCGTCATGGTGAGCTACTTGCCGGTGCCGAACAAGATCGGTGAAATGAAGACAAAGCCCACCCAGCACGCTGTCCGCACGTTGAACAGTAACGGTGTGCATCCCGACTTTATCATCGCGCGGAGCGATCATGCCCTCGACAAAAAGCGAAAGGAGAAAATGGCGCTCTTCTGTAACGTCGCCGAAGATCACATTGTGAGTGCGCCCGACGTCGACAGTATATACGACGTACCGATCAATTTCGAAAAAGACAAGCTGTCCGACCGCTTGCTGAAACGTTTGCGTATCGAGCCGAAGCATCCTTCGGACCTCCGTGCATGGAAAGCGTTCGTGCGCAGATCGAAAGATTCGAGTGAGAAAGTGGCGATCGCGGTTGTGGGAAAATACTTTGACACGGGCGATTTCGTACTTTCCGACGCGTACATTTCCGTGCTCGAAGCGATCAAGTTCTCCGCGTACAAACTTGGTGCGCAGCCCGACATTCATTGGGTGAACGCCAAAGATTTCGAAGGAGGTGTGGATCCGAGCGAGCTTGCGTGGGCGGACGGAATACTGGTTCCCGGCGGGTTTGGCAATGCCGGGGTGGAGGGAAAGATCGAGGTTGTCAAGTATGCGCGCACGCACGGAGTACCGTACTTCGGCATCTGCTACGGTATGCAGCTTATGGTCGTTGAGTATGCGCGCCATGTGCTTTCGCACCCGAGGGCGCATACGGTCGAGGTTGATCCAAATACCCCGGACCCGGTGATAGACATCATGCCGGAACAAAAAAAGCTCATTGCGGCCGGGCACTATGGCGGCACGATGCGGCTTGGTGCGTACCCTGCGGTGTTGAAGCGCGGCACGCTCGCTCGTACGCTCTATGGAGCGGAGATCGTGGAAGAGCGGCATCGTCACCGGTACGAAGTGAACCCCGAGTACATTCAAGAGCTTGAGTCTGCCGGACTTGTCTTTTCGGGCACCAGTCCCGACGGCACGCTCATGGAAATAGCCGAGTTGCCGAGCTCGGTACATCCGTTCTTTCTGGGCACACAGTTCCATCCGGAATTCACCGCGCGTCCGCTGCATCCGCAGCCGCTCTTCACCGGTTTTGTGAAAGCCGCCCTTGCGCGAAGGTCAAAGCGATAGTGCGTTAAAGTTACGCACTCCACGTATCGCGTGCAGTGTAGTACCATGTGTGGTATGCGCGTACGTGATGCGTCTCTCATATCCGATCTCTCGCTCTTGGCGGTGCAAGATTACGAGTACCTTCGGTACACCAACGACCGAAGTCTCAAGGAAGCGTTCCTTGCGGGCGACCCGATGGAGCCGTACCTTGAGTACCACGATGCAGATCTTTCACACATCGATGCGCGTCTTGCGGATGTGGCCGCCATGGCGGAGCTCGTCGAGCGTCTCAATGATCCGTTCGTGCGCGTTCCTTATACGGAAAAATTGCGAGAGATGCGCGAGAAGTGCGAGCTCGTTCGTGCCGCACGTATGGGCGATGATGCGGCGGTCCTTGATGCGTCACTCAGGCTCTATGGTGATGCGAAGCACGAGTACTTTCAGTACGCACTCGACCGTGTGCGTGAACGTGTCGCTGTTGTGCGAGAAGTATACGGTGAGCATCCGCTCGTGCAGCCGTGCATCGAAACGCTCGAGCCTCTCGTGTCGGGAGTAAAAACGCCAATTGATGCATCATGGAGCGCCATTTCGCTTCCCGCGGTTCAGGTATACGCGCGAAGCGAAGCGCTTCCCTCCGAGGAAATACGCCGCATGGTCTATGAGGCGTTCGAACGGTATGAGATCGATGGGTGGCACGCGGTCGTCGATGCGCCCGGAGAGCGCATGACCTTCAGTACCGATCAGGAACTCGCCACCGTCTTCATCCCGAGCGACGAGGACCTCTCTGTCCGCAGGTACCCACTTACTCGCGAGCGGGTCGGTTCGATCATTGCACATGAGGTCGGTGTCCATGTGCGCCGTCGGACGATGGGCGAAAAGAGCCCGTTACGGCTCCTCGGGTACGGGCTAGCGGGGTACTTGCGCGGGGAGGAAGGTATCGCCACACATGCGGAGCAGGTGCGCGATGGTGCGCGACACTTTGCGGGCGTGCTCGGGTACCTGTCGGTCGGGTGGGTGCGAGGGCTCGATGGTGTGCCACGCACATTTCGGAGTCTTTTCGAGGTACTCTACCCGTACTTGGTGATCGCATCACTCGAGCATGCGCTCGTGTATCGAGAAGAGGTGCGAGTGGAGGTGGTGTCTGAGAAGGCGAAGCGCAGAGCGTGGGCGCGATGCGTGCGTACATTTCGCGGCACCACCGGGACGACGCCCGGCGCATGCTTCACCAAGGACATCGTGTATCTCGAAGGCAACATTGCCATCTGGCAACTGCTCATCGAAGATCCGACGTGGGTGGACAGGTTTCATCTCGGCAAATATGACCCATCGAACGAGAGTCACGTGACGCTCCTGCGTGAGTTGGGGATGTTGGCGTGATACGTATTTCACAAGCCGTCGCCTCCCGGTTCCGTTTCTCCGTTCTTTTCTGAATGACGGCAACAAGTAACCGTAAGTCAGTATTCTGGTAAATCTTCAAACACATCGAACATGTTGCACAACGGGCGTCACTGCGAGGAGTATTGTGCGGCGTGGCGGAGCAATTCGACTCGGCAAGTCCGGACTGCTCATAAGAACATGGGACACATGTCGGATCGACACGTCGATCAACTTTTTCGTTTCGCTCCCCGCAAGAACGGCGATCGGGCTTGAGGTGGGTACCTTGCGACACTATCATTCGAGTGCAATTCGTGGTATAGTGTGAACATGTGCAAGAGATATCATATCGGGCTTCTCGCCCTGTTTTTCGTATCCGGTTGTCTTGTGTCCGGTGCACCGGTCGTCTGCGCGCAGTCGCTCGCTTCGAGTTCTGAATCGATGGCGACCACTTCCACGAGTACCGAGGCAACCACCACCGAGGAGGCGATACGGGGAGAAGGTGGGTTGCTCGAGGTGCTCACCACTCCCAAGCAGGACCTTACCAAACCAGAAGAACAGCCGGTGAAGAACGAGATCCAGCTTCTGCTCGAACGTCGTCCCGTGCCCGATCTGGGACTTTTCAACGGTATCGCATACTGGGTCCAGCGTGCAATCGCGCTCGGGATTCCGGCGAACACTATCGTCCTCATTCTCCTTATTCCGGTCGTTGCGACATTGGTGACCTTCGTACGTGTGGTCGTTGGTCTGCCGTCGCTCGAGATGCTTGTGCCGATCGTACTCGCCTTTGCGTTCGTTGCGGTCGGTATCACAGCCGGTCTCATCATACTGAGTGCCGTGATCCTCGCTTCGTTCGTGTCACGTACGTTGTTGCGTAAGGTGCCGATCATGTTCTTTCCGAAACGCTCGCTCTCGCACCTGTTGCTCGCATTCTTCGTGTTCGCCGCACTCACGCTCTCTATTACGCTCGACATCGGTTCCATACACGAGCTTTCGATCTTTCCGATACTCATTCTCACACTCCTCGGTGATTCGATCGTTTCGGTCCAGTTGCATAAGACCGTTCGGGAGACCGTGATCATCACCCTCGTTACGCTCGGGATCGCGCTTGTGGGGTATTTGCTTGCAACCAGCATGATGGTGCGTGATCTTATTATCGTGTGGCCGGAGCTGGTACTTCTCACCATACCGGTGAACTTGCTTTTGGGCCGTTACTTCGGCTTGCGCTTTACGGAGCTCTTCCGTTTCAAGTCATTGGGATCCTATGGCAGTGAGTAAACAGCCGCTCGGCCTGAATGCGCGGAACTACCTCTATATCAGGCCGCATAACAAGCGAACCGCGAAAGAACGCGCTGATGACAAGTTGCTCACCAAGGAGCGTCTCATCAAGAGTCGCATTCCCACTCCAAAGCTGATCGCGGTGTTCCGTTCGCTCAAGGACGTACGCATGTTCGATTGGTGTTCGTTGAAGGAGAGCTTTGTGCTCAAGCCGGCGCGCGGGTACGGAGGGAGCGGTATCATGGTGGTGCGCAAATGGAACGGTGAGCAGGGAAAGGTTTCAGGAAGCGAGGTGACCCTGCACGAACTCGAAGTGGAGATCTTCAGTATCCTTGACGGTGCGTATTCCATGGACAATTTGCCGGACGCTGCTTTTTTGGAGGAGCGGGTGGTTGTTGCGGCCGCATTGCGTAAGGTATGCAAAAAGGGGGTTCCCGACCTGCGCGTGATCGTGGCGAACGGTGTACCCATCATGGCAATGCTGCGATTGCCCACGAAAAATTCCGACGGCAAGGCCAATCTGCATCAAGGTGCACTTGGAGTGGGGGTGGACCTGCGGACCGGTATCACCACCAAGGCGGTGTACTATGGTCGCGAGACGCTCTACATTCCCGACACGCGGGTGAAGGTGCGCGGTATCAAGATCCCGAGCTGGGAGAAAGTGATCGAGTATGCGGTCGATGCGCAGCGAGCCTCCGGGCTCGGGTACGCGGGGATCGACCTTGTGCTCGATGAGGATAAGGGACCGCTCGTGCTCGAGGTGAATGCTCGTCCGGGGCTGCAGATCCAGCTCGCGAACGGCGCTTCGTTGCGTACGCGCCTGGAGCGGATCGAAGGCATGAAGATACCCTCGCGCGAGTACGGTATCGAGCTCGGAAAAAAGCTTTTTGCGGAAAGTGCGCTCGTCGAGATACCCGAGGCGAGCAATGTGCTCCATGTGGTGGAGCGTGTGGTGATATGCGGACCCAAAAAAAAGAAGGCGGTGTTCGCAAAGGTGGACACCGGGGCGTACCGCACCGCGTTGGATGCGGCGCTCGCGGAGGAGCTCGGTCTCGATCCGCACCACAAAGAGGTGGAGGTGCGTTCCGGTTCCGGCAGGCAGACTCGCAAAACCGTTCGCATGACCTACCGTTTGCGAGGGAAGGAGATCGTGACGATCGCAAGTCATAACGATCGTGCGCACATGCGTTTTCCGATGATCATCGGGCGGCGTGACCTCAAGGGGTTCTTGGTCGACCCGACCGCGCATCCGGACGATCTGCAGTGATCGCTTGCAAAGGTAGTCTTACGAAGTGTGGTACTCTGGAAGTATCGTTGCTGCGCTCCTTGAAAACCGGGTCGCACTGCGGCTCGCAAAGATGACGGATCGTGGGGAGCGAGTAAGGGCTTGCTCTATCATCTCGAACCGCGTGAAGCGATCCGAGGTCGTTTCGTCCGCCTCTCTGCGCCCATACCCGCACGAGGGCAATCTTTACTAGTCACTGCACGGCACTCGGTATGCACGAAAATACCCCCGCACTTGGCGGGGGCGCATTTGTAGCGGTATGCTACGAAGGACGACACAACTTACCCATGGTCGGTTTCTTGGGAATATCCAAGACGTGCATCGTGAGTCGGGTGTCACCACCGACGCCGAGGCGTTTCCCAACGCCGCTTGCAACGTCGATATCTCTACGGTGCTTGTACGGTCCCCGGTCGTTGATCGTGACCGTCTCACAAACTCCCTTCTTTGGGTTGCAGAGCTTCACCTTCGTCCCGAACGGAAGTGTTTTGTGCGCCGCCGTACGGGCTTTCTTGTCGAACACGGTGCAGTTCGCCGTCCGTTTTCCGTGAAAGCCGTCGCCGTCGCCGTAGTGTGAAGCCACTACGCTCACCACTTCACCCCGTTTCGGGGCGGCATAGGTACTGTTGGGAGTTGTCGGTAGTGTCGCAGAG
>JAYRSE010000006.1:0-32905 GCA_041920275.1 Minisyncoccota bacterium
CCGGGGTCTTGGACGCCGAACAGGGTGCACGGCTCATTGTTTTGTGCCGCAGTCACATACTGCATCCACCGGATCGTATTCCCGCGACCGAACGACGACCCGGTGCCGGTGCGGAACATGCCGTCCGGCGTTTGACTTGACTCGTATCCGCCCGCGGCCTTGAGGATGTAGGCACCCTCGGCACCGCTGTCGGCGACCACATCGAAGTAAGTGTCATCACCATCGTACTCGTCAATGTCGTTGTCCTCAAAGTCATCGAACGCCACAAAGGTAGCCGCTCCATCCTCGCCGTTCGTTGCCGCATCATTTCCATAGTACACAAAGATCACCGTACTATCCTGCGCTGGCACACTCGGCACTTTCACCCAAACGGTCGCCGTTGCGGTCGTGTAGGATTCGACCCAATACGGAAGCGAGGTCGTGCCGGAGCTGTCGGTAAAGCGAAGCGCGGAATAATCGGATAGCATGCCGTTCTCGTACGCCACCGAGAGACGAATCGGCTGATCAACAAGTGCACTTGCGTTTGGATTGTTAACGGTCACCCGCTTCCGTTTGGTCCAACTCTGGTTGAACCACTCATCGTTGGGCGCACCGGCACTTCCGTCGTCATTGCGGAAACGGTACGCGGTCTGTGACACCTCGAGACAAGTGCTGTCGTCCCACCGGATTGCGCCGCACGCATCAACACCGTCGCTGTCATGGTCCTCACCGTCCAGAGTGCCGTAGTGATTACGGAAATCCCAGAAATTGCCTGTTGTACCCACGAGCGTCACGTTCGTACCTGTCGCCACTCCGGACGATGTTGCAAAGCGCATATTCGTAATGATGCGACTTGCGCTCTGATCGATCGTGGCGGCCGAAACGGTGAACAATGATCCGCCGTTAACGGTAAGCTCGAAATCTCCGTACGAAAGCGATGGCACGGTTACTGCACCCGAAAGTGTCACACCGGAAGCGGTAAGGTCTCTGAACGAGTAGTATTGCGCTTGCAGCGTACCACCCGACACCGAGAGTGTGTACCGTCCCGAACCGATGACCGCGATCGACGTCGTCGCCCCGCCCTCACCGAGTATCTGCAATGTACTGTTCGTGTATGAAAGCACGGAACTTGAAGCGACACGAACATTCACAGTCCGCGCGGAAATGCCTTGGCCGTCAAAGTCTGTCGTACGACTCCAGTAATCCGCACCGGATGTGCGCACATACTCTCCATATACATAGAGCGAACCGGAGGTCCCTCCGTGGTCCATAGAGTAGAGCGAGCTTGATGCGTGTACGGTGGTGGTCGCTCCGGCACTATCCCACATGCGAACATCCGTATTCGCTCCGAGCGTGAGGTATGCGTATGCATCACCGCCCGCACTCTTGGTGTTGATCGTGTAGCTTGTTCCGGATGCGTTCAGGTACAGGACACTGTCGGTCCAGTCGGTCGCCGAACCCCCGAGGCGATTCTCGAACGCACCCTGCACTTCGAGCGTTGTTGATGATGCCATCGTAAACGAGGCGCCGGCCAGCAGTCGCAACGCGCCGGTCGATGTCGCGCTCGTGGCGACCGTCCACCCCCCGCCGACTCCATTGAACACAACATCGCCAAAGACGGTATTTCGCGCATTCACCACTCGTCCGGTCGAAGTGGCGAAAAAGTAGGTGCGACCCGCATTCGGATTGTAGATTCCGGTGACCACCAGCGAACCACCGATGCCGAACTGCACCGAGGGTCCCGTGAGAGCGCCCGCGCTCACGGTCGTTGTTCCCGTCGTCGTCGCATACGGGTCGGTGATAGACCATGAGCCGGTACCATCCACGTGCAAATTGTGCACCGTGGTACCGCCAAGTGTGACAAGCTGCGTTGCGAGCGATCCGAAGAAACGGAGAGTGCCTGCTGTATGAGTGAAGCTCCCCGCGGAACGCACGAAACTGTTTGCGATTGAAAATGTGCCGGATGGCAACACCACAGACCCGGCACTGATCAGCACCGAGCCGGTTGAGGTTGCATCAACATCTGTCATCACATGCGCACCGGTACCCGCAAATATGATCGAACCGACCGAGTATCCCCCGAATTGTACCGTCTCTGCGACGGATGAGTTGAAACGTATGCTGGTCGACGCGGCGCTCATCGCTCCCGAGTTCACGAATGAACCGGCAACAGACAAACTTGAGGTGCCGAACGTGACCGTACCCGCCAAGATCGACAGATCGCTCGTGGTCGTCGCATCACGCTCGGCGAACGTCCACGATCCTCCGCTTCCATCGAACACAACGGTGTTCAGTGCCGACGTGTTCGTGTCGACGATCTTTCCGGTAGTGGTCGCACTGAACGTGATGGTGGAGGTACCCGCACCGAATGTCGCACCGGTACCCAAAAGCAGACTGCCACCTATCGTGATACTCTCTATACTCGTTGGTGAAGAGACGAACGATGCACCGGTCATGAGTGCGAGTGTTCCATCATAGTCGACCGGAACACCGGAAAGGAGTGTCACGTCTCCCTCGGGCTCGAACGTCTTCGATGCTCGCACAATAAGCTTATGTCCCGCAAACAAGGTGAATGAGTCGGGGGACGTGGTGGTTGCCGCTATGTACGGTATGTCGGCACTCTCACCGTTATCGAACACCGCAAGTCCTGCGATCGTCATCGGATCGGTGTCCTCATGCCCGACGATGACGCGATGTTCGTAAAGGTCGAGCGTCACTCCGGAGAGTATATCTTGCGTCGCATTCACCGCCTTTGTGGTCGTGCCGGTGATATACACCAAAACGGTATCCCCCGGTGCGTAGCCTGTCACGGTCGGGAAGGAATAGAGGCCGGTACCCGAGGCGCACGAGGTCGTCTGGGGTGCCGTACCCTCCACAACAAGCGCGATCGATTGCGTGGTTCCGTCACACACCAATGACACGGCACTTCCTTCATCACGGTACACGGTACCGCTGATCGAAACCTCGTCATCGGAATCGGAGAACACGAGGTAGCCCGGATCAGGATCCGGCGCAGGGTCATTGTCGAACCGCTCACCGTAATAGTTGCCCGATCCCGGGATGAAGCGCCATGAACTGACCGAGACCCCGGTCGCAGAGACATTGTACCCGCTTACAACACCGCTCGAGGTCGCGAACACCATGTTCTGGAACAACTTCACCGGATTTGCATCGATCACACTTGCGGCGACCGTGATCATACTGCCACCATTGATCCCGAGGAGGTGGTCGCCGTTCGACAACCCGGTCACCGTCGGAGTGCCGGAAAAAGTGAGTCCGGAACCGCCGATATCGCGTACCGCGTAGTACTGCGCAAGGAACGTGCCGCCGGTAACGACGAGCGCAAACGTACCGCTCCCCTGGTTGCCGATAGTGGTGGTCGCCCCCGCCGCACCCTGTATGGTGAGCGAACCACCCGAAAGAGTCGAGGTGGCGTTCTCCGCGAAACGCACGTCGACGGTACGCGGGGAGCCGGAGATGTCGGTCCCATCGAAGTCGGTCGCGTAGCTCCAATGATCGGCCCCGCTCGAACGCACGTAATCTCCCCAGATATACAGGTCGCCATCGTTCGCACCGTGGTCTTGAGAATAGAGCGAACCAGTCCCGTGCACAACATACGTCGTTGAGGTCGAGTTCCACGCGCGGATATCGGTATTTGCACCTATCCGCAACGTCCCGTACACATCACCTCCGGACGCACTGGTATTCATCGAGTACGCAGTGCCGGAATTGAGATAGAGCGTCGTTCCGCTCCAGTCGGTCGCACTACCGCCAACTCCGTTCGTGAAGACACCCTGCACCGCAAGTGTGGTGCCGGACTGTTGCGTGAAGGATGAAGCCGCCGAAAGCGAGAAATTTCCGGTCGTCGTGGCATTTCCGGTAACGGTCCACCCTCCCGATGCATTATTGAACGTAAGGTGGTGGAACGCACTCGCGCCCGGCACGACCGATTCACCGGTGTCGCCTGAGTTCATTACGACACTGCCTCCGTTCGCGGTAAAGGTCCCCTCGTTCAGGTACGACCCGCCGATGATGATGTCGTTCGCACTTGCCGCATTGTAGGTTGCGTTCGAGCGGATGCGAACGGAACCCGAGACCGTGATGAGCGGATCTTGCGTGTTCGCGTTCGCAGTGACGCCGTTCGTTCCGTTCCCGACGGTCAACGATGCGGCGCTCAAGGTCCCGGCAAGAAGCGTATGACTCGGCGAACCTCCGCCTGCAGGTGCGAGAACGAGATTGTGGTACGAAAGGGCTGGCACATTCATCGCGGAGGTGCCGGCAAAGGTGGTCGTCGACGTTTGCGATGAGAACGTGCCGGATACGGAGAGCACCGAGCCCGAACCGGTAAGGATCCACTCGGAAGAACCGGCCTCAAGTGTGTGTCCCGCAGCGACCGAAAGCACGCCCGCAACCGTCACGGTACCGCTTCCGGATTTGCTCGTGACGGTCGTACCGCCCGTACCCAGGGTGAGATTTTGCACACTCCACGCACTCGTACCGCCAAACGTGCCGGTTCCCCCAACCGTGAGTGTGCCACCACTGAGCGAAAGTGTGCCGTTCCCGTCTAGCGAACCGCCTTCCACCCTAAGGTTGTTGGTTCCTTGCAATGTTCCCGCGGTGATACTCATGTCACCCGCGACAGTCATCGCGGATCCCAAGGTCCACCCGCCTCCCGTACCGTTCAATGTTACATTATTGAAACTCGATTGTGGAGTGATACTTTTGCCGGAGGTCGTCGCGGTAAAGACCACGGTCGAACTGTTCGCGACGAACGTCGAACCGCTGTCCGCCACCCACGAACCACCGATGCTATGGATCTCACCACCTGCCGCCGTGAACGTGCCGCCATCGTCCAGCCGCAAGGTACCATCGTACGCGGCACCGGAGCCACCGCTCTGAAGCGTGACGTTTCCTCCCGGCGCAAACATCTTGCCGTTCCAAACAAAGAGCGCGGTCTCCGGAGAGACGGTGAGGTTGCCCCCTTCCACATCGAACGGTATGTCACTGTCCATATCGTTGTCGTAGAGTGCCAATTGCCCGTTCGTAAGTGCGGCTACGTCCTCATGACGGACGATGACACGGTTTTGATAGACATCAAAACCCGTCATGTTCCCTTGTGGCGTGCGTGAGACCGTTGCTCCATAGACACCTGAGACCCCGTCCATGAAGAGCACGAGCGGGACGTCTCCTGCAAAGGAGACCGCGGGGAACGTGAACGTACCATCGCCCGCATCACAGCTTGTGGTGTATTCGCCCACACCGTTCACCATGAGTTTGAGCCGCGGGTTCACACCATCGCACGCACCCGCGGGTCCGCCTCCACCCTCACCTGCGTACGCGGTTCCCGAAATGCTTATCGTAAAGCCCGAGTCGTCCCACCGTAGGCTTCCGGGTTCGGAGACGGGGTCACCGTCGTACGCTTCACCGTCGAAATTACCGAAAGTATTCTTGAACCACCAGTACGAGGTTGCGGCACCGGTCGAACTCGCGTTCCTTCCCGACGTGATACCGGACGAGGTCGAAAATTCGATCCGTTCCGGCTGAAATGCGGGGTTGGCATCGATGGTCGTCGACGAGACCGTGAGCATGCTACCGCCGTTCGTGGTGAGCGTGAAGGCACCGTCCGAAAGCGAGGTAACGGTCGAACTGCCCAGTATCGCAAATCCTTCACTGTCAGTGTTCGCTATTGCATAGTACTGAGCATGTACCGTACCGTTGGTGACCGACAGGCCGAATGAACCGAAGCCCTGGTTTTCGACCGTGGTCGTACCGTGTACGGCACCAAGCATGTGCAGACCGGAACCGGTACCGTACCGCGCCGCAGCGTTCGGGGCGAATCGAACCATCACCGCACGGGGCGTACCGGCAATATCCACTCCATCAAAATCGGTGGCGTGGGACCAGTAATCGGTACCGGACGTACGTTCATACATACCATATATATGGAGGAGACCGTTCGTACCATTGTGATCTTGCGAATAGAGCGAACCGGTGCCATCGACAAACGAGACGCTTGAACTCGACTGCCACATACGAATGTCGGTGTTCGAACCGATGAGCAGCATGCCGTACGCTTCGACCGCTTGCTCTTTGGTACCTACGGTGTAGCTCGTGCCGGAGTCGAGGAATAGCGTTGCGTTATTCCAGACGGTTGCGGCGGGAACAGTGTTTGTAAAGGTCCCACCAATCGCAATCGTGATGCCGGAGGTTGCGGTGAAGTTCGCGGCACTGGTAAGGTTCCACGCGCCGGTTGCGGTCGCATTCGCAGTCACCGTCCATCCGCCTGTCGCACTATCGAACGTGACATTGTTGAACGAGCTCGTGCCCGGTGTCACGAACTTCCCCGTTGTGGATGCATTGAAAAGTACCGTACCACCGTTCGCCAGCCAGGTACCGCCTGTCGCAAGGAAGCTGTCACCGACCGTAAAGGTGCCGGAGGGAAGCGTTGTGGTCCCCGACTCAAACCGTACGGTGCCGGTTGCGGTGAGGTTGGTGTCGGCAAGTGTGTAGGTGCCGGTGCCGGCGAATGCAAGCGCGTATAGCAAAGACCCGTTGGTGCGGACCGTGTCTGTACCTGCGGAGTTGAAACGCAGTGTGCCACCGTTCGCACGTAGCGTGCCGCCCCCATTTATGAATGACTCTCCCACATCGAGCGTGCCTGTCGGCAACGACAAGGTGCCGTTCGATTTGCGCACAGAACCGAGCAACGTTGCGTTCACGTCTGCCCATGTGCGCGTACCCGAGGTGTTCACCGCAAGCGCGTAGAGCGGAGATCCGTTCTGCGTAACGGTTTTTGTACCTGCACCGGTCAAGTATACCGTACCGTTATTGGGCACCAACGTACCGCCACTGTTCGTAAAATCGCCGGAAATGGTCGTCGTCCCTGCGGCAAGCGTCAAGGTTCCCGTCGCTACGGTGAGGTTGTTGCCAATGGTCACATCGACCGTGCCAAAGTACCAGTTCCCTCCGACACCTTGCAGGGTGAGATTATTGAACGATGACGTGCCCGGATCAATAACTTTACCGGTCGACGTTGCCGTGAACGTGACCGTACCCCCCTGGGGTGAGAAGGTGCCGGCATTGCGAAACTCGTTCACGATCTCAAGTGCATGATTCGAACCGGACACGTCGAACGTGTTCGTGGTGTTGATCGTAAGATCGTATATCTTGACGGGACTTCCCAATCGCACGATCTTGGTACTCCCCGCGATCCCGACCTTGCCAAGGTCTTGCTTCATGGCCGTATTGTCCGTCAAGATGGCGGTTCCCGTGCCATCGAACGTAGTCGTGCCGGTGCCTTTCGTAAAGACTCCGCTCGATCCGATGGTCATATTGCCACCAATGGAAAGCCCCGACGTCGACGCGACAACGGTGCCGTACGATAGTGTGAACGCACTATTCACATCAAAGGGACCATCGAGCGTCCATGTTGCCGCGCCACTCGTTTGTCCGAAGGTGACCGCATTGAATGCATACGACACCGCACCTGCGGCACTCACACGCTCTTGTGTACTCGTGGCGGAAAATGTTACCGTGCCGCCACTGTGCGTGGAGGTGCCGCGATTTTCCCAGGAGCCGGAGACCGTAAAGTTGTTTGCATCCCCCACGAGCGTTCCGGCTATCTCGACATCATGGGTCGTGATGGTGCGCCCCGAGGCACTGTCGGGACGATAGGTGTAACCGCTTCGCACATATAACTCCCCATCCCAACAATCACCGACCGAACACACAGTGAGACTGCCGCTCGACACATCAAAGAAGATGTCCTCGTCGCCGGATACGCTGTTGTCATACAATGCCAGGTTCGAGTTCGAGGTCGTCGACGCGATGGCCGAGCCGATTGTGAGGTGACGTTCTATGAGTTCAACACCGGTCGCATTGTTAAAACCATCGTAGGTAAAGACCGCTACCGCCTCATTCGCGTCCAATACATTATCGATCCATACATGCACTACATCGTCCGGGAACATGGTCACGTTGGGTATGGTCCACGTACCGCTCGAAATCGTGCCCTCTTTTCCACTCTGCAGTACACCGTTCACTGCCACCTTGACGGTTCCCCCGCTCACATCGCTCACTTCATCATACTGCTTTGCCGTGCCTGAAATACTTACTCCTTCCGCCCACGTGACCGACCAATCCAACAGCCTCGGACATTGCCCACCGACGCATACCAAGTTCGCCACATACCTGATCGTCCCATAGCTACTGTACGGCATGTTGGAGAGATCGATGTACGAGCTTGTGGTACCCATCTCGTTCCCGGGGAGCACATCATTCGGAACCGCGCTCCACGTCTCACCATCGTCGGATGTGTACTCGATCTGATACAGGATATATGAACCCGATGGTGTATACTCGCTCGAACTTGCATAGCCCCACCGCGGTCCGAAACCGTCCGCAAAGACAACGGGGCTTGAAACGACACTTCCCTCTATAAACGCGGTGTAGCGACGTGGCACGATGGAAAGCGGCTCCGTGCGTGTGGTTTGGGTGTTGGCATCGCTTTCGAGCTGCACGGCGGTCGACCACGTGAATGTCGTTGAAGCGGTGCCGAGTCCCGACGAGAAGAAGTAGTCATCCGCATCATCGTCATGCGTCACTCCGAGTACCGCCCCATCGCCCGTACGGGCAAGGAACACGGAGTTCGCCTCACCTAAAGTGCTTATGGCCGACGGTGCTGACAGCGTCGAGGAGGCACGATAGTATATACGGTACACCTCCGCAACCGTTCCCACCGTATTATCTCCATACGCAAGCACGATGTTGCCATCGCGTGTCGCATTCGTTTCATACGCACATCCGATCGCGTTGCCGGTTTCAGTCACACCATCCGCTTCGAGCAAGGTTGCGGTACCCCAACTGTTCAAGCTCCCATCCCACTCGGCAAACCCGACGTCTGTGTTCTCGTCCGTATAGATCACGGTCATACGGTCCGTACCCGAATCGCGACACATCGACGCTTTGTTATGATCGTTCGGCAATGCAACCGTCGAGGTCGCGGACCACGATGAGCCGTTCCAGTACTTCGAACCGAAACGATTGTTGGCACCATCACTAAAGACAATGACCGCATCCGTACCCGAATCCTCAAACATGACCGCCATACCTTCATCCGCAATCTCGCTCGCATTACCCACCAAGGTCGAGTTGCCCCAGGCGCTACCGTTCCACACCAGGGCCTCATAATCAACGGTTCCCGCCGTGTTCATTCTGACCAAGAGGACCATCTGGTTCGAGTCGGGATCCGCCGCAAGCTGCACCCACTGACAGTTCTGGGAGATGGTAAGCGGAATCGTGGTCGTAGACACACTCCACGTGGTACCGTTCCACTTCGTATAGGTCGCCTCTTGCCCATAGCAGGACACGACCATCGCATCACCGGAAAGCGACTCGTACGCAACATCATACCCGCGATATGTTGGTGCGGAGGAAACGGAGAGGGTGTCGGTAAGATCGTCCCATGTTTCGGCGATACCATCGTAGACCTGTGCGCGCACAGCACCCGCCGAGCTCTGAGTCACCGCCACATACTCATCACGGGTGGGCGCAGCGGCGGTACGGACCCAATCGATGCGAGCGCCAACGTTCCTTCCGCTCTGTTCGGTACTCCAAGACTGGCCGTTCCAGACCCGATAGCGCGGTGTCTGAATGTTACCTTCCGCGTACACGGTCAACGCTTCACGGATCGTGGTGGTGATTCGCACCTCGTCTGACCCGAACGTTTCCGTGTCCGAAAGCGTGTCGGTCTCGAATTGCTCGTCGGTGGTTTGGAACCATGTCGAGACAACTACGTTCGTATCGACCGTAACGCTCCGTACCGGCGACCACACGCTCCACGCATCCCCGCCGCCGGGGGGCGGATCCTTCGCTCGCACACGCCACCAGTACGTCGTACCGTTCGTAAGCGCATCACCCTGCTCCACCGTAAAGCGTATCGTATCGCCATCAAAGAACGGCGATGCATCGGTCGAGCTTGCGGTATTTACAAACCCGCCGTGCACATCAGATGTACGCGACGTTACTCCGGTCGTGAAGGTGTTGTCGGTCGACCATTGCATCTCGTAGACCAGGTCGTCCCCATCCGGATCGGTGGAGTAGAACGTGAAGGATGGTGTAGTGGTGCCGGTCTTTTCATTATCGAACAGCGTGAGCAGCGTTGGCTGCTCGACGGCATACCCCCACGAAAGCGTCCAGTCATTCAATGAGGGGGTCACGCCGGTGTTGGTGAGTACGGCAACGACCCTGAGCTCGTTATAGGCGGTTGGGTCAAGGCCGAGCAATGACACCGGACCGGAGGTGAATCCCGCGGCATTGCCGGCAAGCACGCTATCGGGTACGAGTGCCCACGTGCCCGCATTGTTGTACTCGATACGATATGTCGTGGTGCCGATATCGGTAAAGGACAGTGACCCCCAGGTGTTTCCGCGGGTTCCCCAGTCGAAATCGATGGTCGGAGACGTCGCGGTTCCGACCGTATTGGGCGGCGTAAGCACAATGGCGTTCGTCGAAGTCGCCTCAAGACCATCGAGCGTGATGGTATTGAATTGATCGAACGTGGTCTGGTACCAAGCGGTCGCAGGAACCGTCGTACTTGCGGTCACACTCTGTGAAGCGGACCACTCACCCCACTCGTTGCTACCGGTCGGGTCGAGTGCACGCACACGCCACCAGTAGGTACCCGGACTGAGGCTGGTGGCAGGAGTGAACCTGATCGTATCACCCGAGATGAACGGCGAGTTGTCGTTCGTTGTAATGTTCCTAAACTGCAGGTAATCGGGTTCGACACCACTATGCGATTCAAGCGGACTCCCGAAACCAGCATCGTCGTCGATCTGGATCATGTAATGCATACGACTCGCCTTGGCGTCAACCGCAAAGAAGGTAAACCACGGGCTCGATGAGGCGACCGCTTCGTTATCAAACGGCGTCACAAGTGTCGGTGCTGCGGGTGGCGCATCGGTCACCAGCCGAGGATAGGTGTCATAGGCGCTCAACAGCGTTCCATCCGTTCGAATGACACGGAAACAGTAGTTGGTGCTCGACGTTGCGTTGTGTTGCAGCACAAAATCCCACTCACCGTCACTGCCGATCGAAAGTGCGTTCGGATTCGCGACCGCAGGGTTCCCTTCCTCGTACGATTGAGCAACATCACTGTTCGAGAGCAGGTACGTCGGAAGCGTCGCCCCGTCGGACACTCCCGCATTGTCGTACCCACGCCACGGGGTACTCGAGCCGGCGGCACCGACATCCGACCATGCAAGCTCAGGGGTGCACACCGATCCTTCCGCCCACTGTAGCTTGAGCGTGAGCGACGATGCGGGCAACGATACGTTGGAGTTGTTCAAGCCCAACCGCAGACGCACCACCTCGCCAAAACTCGGTGCCAAAGTCTCGGTGATCGGCGTGTTCTCGTTCATCGCATCAATACCCATGGGCCATATGTCGGAAACCGTCGTACTTGCCGCGTTCACGAAGAACCGGTACGCACTTTGCGTGATGTACGGCTGGCGCTCCCATGAAAGCGACCAATCGTTCAGCGTCGGTGTCTGCGCATTCGTGGAACTGAGGTCGGCCCTGATGCAGAGCATGTTGTATGTCGACGTGGCGAGCGAGGATAGGTCGAGCGGACTTTCCGACACGTCGAAACCGGCCGCATTGCCGGGCAGATCGCCCTCCTGCACCGCCACATTGCACACCGCGGTCGTGGTCGCATAGTATACCCGCAGCTTCACGTCGGTACCCGCGGGTTCTTCGGTATCCCAAATGACCTCTCCCCAAGACGGCCGACCGGGTACCAGATCGAAGTCAACAATGGTCGAGGTGATGCTCCCTGCGGATTGTTGGTAGAGTTGTGGCGCAAGCGAGATAGGTTCGTACCAAGGCTCCGCAGTACGTGAAGGATTGTCATCAATGAGCGTCCGGGTGGACCACGCGCTCCCGTCCCACGCACTGAAGTCGTAGCGGGTGTTCGTAGTGTTGTCATGGAAGACCGCAAGAATCTTTCCTTCTCCGGTGCGTACCGAGCCGACCGTCCACGAGCGGGAGATGGAACTTATCGAGGCGCCGTTGTCGATGGCGTACTGCCATGCGCTTCCCGTGTAGTAGTTGTACTCGGCGTTTGCGGTATTACTGTATGCGACCATATGGTACCCCTCGCGTCCGGCGGTGGTCTCGTACTGGCAGGTCACCGGTCTGCCGTGATCATCCGCGACCGCAAGACCTTGGCTGCCGTTCCGGTCATGCTCACGATACGGCGTCGTCCAGGTGTTCGTGGTGCCGTTCCAAAAGATCGAGCCGATATCGTTGTCCTCGTCGATGTAGCAAAGCGCGAGATTGTCGGTGTCACTGTCCGGCACGAGCTCACCCCATTCAAAGTCATCTCCCAGTTTCACCCATGCATTGCTCGACCACGACTCACCGTCCCATCGGTTCCATTCGAAATGGTTGTTGTCACCGCTCACGTTGTTGACGTCATACACGAGGATCAGGGCGTCATCGCCACCCGCTTCGTACGAAAGGGCGATGTCATGCCGAGCGGCTTCTTCCCCGGCACCGAACACCAGGTTGTCGCCCCACACATTACCCGCAGGGTCGTACACCTGTACCTCATAGTCGTTGGGGGTCTGCGCCACGTTGGAACGAACGGCCACTATGACCTCGTCGATCGTCGGGCTCGAGGCCATGGAAAGCCATTCGCAATTTTGCGTAAGCGAAACATCGATCGTGGAGGTGGAAGACCAGTCCGTACCATCCCATACCGCATAGCTCGGGTCGGCATCGCCGTCGCAGTAGGCCACGATCGCGTCCCCGCTCTGCGAGAGGTATTGGATGTCGAATCCTTTGTAAGCCGCACTGCTGACGGAGGGTGTAAGTTCAATGAGGTCGCCCCATGTACCGCTCACCCCGTCGTAGACCTGCACATTCACATCACCACCCGTATCGAGGGTCCCCAGAATATACTCGCTACGTGTCGGTGCGCCACGAAGCACGGTCCAGCTTATCTGCCCACCCACACTCTGGGCACTTGAGGACGCGCTCCATGCGGTACCGTTCCAAGTGCGAACATTCGGTGTCGTGCTTGCGCCGGTACCATAGGCGACCATGGCGCCCACGGGCGGCGTCGTGGCAAGGCGGACCTTGTTCGCACCGTACGTTTCCACACCGGAAAGCGTGCCTTGCTCGAACTGTGTGTCTTCGGTCTGGATCCACGCTTTCGGGTCGGTGTTCTCGACGTAGGTGAAGCTCAAGATATCACTCCACTCACCCCACAGACCACCGGTGCCGTCCTTTGCCCGCACGCGCCAGTAGTAGGTGGTGCCGGTTGTAAGCGCGGACTGCATCGTGAAGCGCACCTTGTTGCCTTCCGTAAACGGTGATGTATCACCGCCACTCACTGTGTTCACGAAATACGCATTGGTGCTTGTGGACTCTTCATCGCCGAGCGGCGAGGTCGCCACGTCGGCATCATCATCCCACTGGATCTGATAGACGATGTCCGCGGTGCCGTCGGGGTCGGTTGCGGAGAACTCAAAGTACGGCGTACTGCTTCCGGTCTTTTCGTTGTCGAACGGCATATCGTACAGCGTGGGTTCATTGGGCGGGTAGTTGCTCGCCGACCAGTATCCGGCAAGATAGAACCAGTCGCTCGCGGTGCTTTCGGTGTAATATTCGATCGTACTGCTTGCGTCGCTCCCCGCGGTCACATGCGCGCGACCGAAGTTATAGTCGTTCGCCGTGGTCTCCGCTTCATGGAGATCGAGCACGCGACCCAAGGATGAGCCGTTCGTACGCACACCGATCTCCATGGCTCCGTTCGCATCGGCATTGTTACCGAAGAGCACCTCGGCGATACCGTTTGGTGGCACGGACACATTGTCAAGCCGCCGATCGGTCCACGTAGTGTTCGACGTGGGGCCGCCAAGATCACTCCATGCCTCGGTGTAGGTAAGTCCGGTCGGCATGGCATCCCAATAGCCGGTGATGATGAAGTCGACGTCGGTACCGATACCGGGACCATCGTCACTGCTGTACGACTCGACCCGTGCGGTCGAGGTCGTCGCTCGAACCAACATGGTCGCATAGTTGTCACCACCCGATTCCGCCTCATTCAAATAGACTCGACGGTCAAGTCCGGAACCGTCCGTGCGCACACCGGCATAGAAGCTTGCGTTTTGGGTATTATTTACCAACACCACCTCGGCAACGTCACCCTCCGTGATACCGTAGGTGTTCAAATCCCAGTTCACCCATGAATTGTCCGTCGTACTCGGGTCGGCGGTATCGAACCGTTCCACGTACACGCCGTCGGTCCAGTACCCGAGAATACGAAATGTCACGAGCGTAGTATCGTCGGCATAGTACTGAATGGATGATGATGCGGATGCGGTGACATGCACCGTGACCGTGGTCATACCCTCAACCCCTGTACCGGTCGTCTCAGCTTCGTGGAGGAGAAAACGACGGTCGAGGGTCGAAGACGCGTGCCGTACACCTGCGTACAGCTCGGGATCATCATCGGTATTGATGAGCGCCATTTCGATGACCGCATTTGCGGGTATGTTGTAGGGGGAACCGGAAAGATCTACCGTGGTCCACGCGTCCGCAACAGTCGGCGTAAGTGTCACGAACTTTTCCACATACTGCCCGAGCGCGTCGGAGGCGAGCTTCCAGGTGCGCACCTCTTTGAAGGCGGTGGCGTCGCCCACGCGCACTTCGGCGGGACCGAGAAGATAGATGTACGGGGACACATCGGGTGCATCGTACTCGTAGCGGAACGTGCGCGTCTCGCCCGCGGAAAGCTCGAGCGGCCACGTCAGTCGGATCGCACCTCCCCACTTCGTCGTCTCCGCCTCACCCGCATCGATCAGTGTGAAATCCGACGGGATCGCTTCGACGAAACCGCCCGCAAAATCGGTTGCGGCTGAAACGGTGATCTCCATGACATACGATGCTTTCGGCCAAATACGAGTCGCGGCACGCCGCTCGACGGTGTACGGCACACTCTCGCGCGTTTCGAACGAATCCCTGATCTGATGCACCACACCTCCCTCCATGTCCACCTGCGTCAGGGTGAGCTCGTAGCGTCCTGCTTCGCGCGGTCGATACCAGGAAAGGTAGTCCGGACTGTCGGTCACGTTGTTGGGACCGCAGGTCTGCTGCGGGTCGACCCGCAGCTCCTCCGCCTCACCCGAAGGAGCGGTGATCGTGAGGCGAAGCTCGGCATCGCAGATCGTGTCTCCCTTGTCGTCGAGCGCCGCCATGTGGAACTCGACCGGGTCATCGATCTCGTACACGGACCGCGGTGTGTTGACCACGAGTACGCCCCAGTAGAACTCGAAGCTATCGGTGTACGTGGTACCGGTCTCATCGACGGTAACGGCAACCGTGTACTTACCCGGCACAAACTCGCGCGGTACCTCGGCGAGGTCGATCGTCCACTGTCCCTCCGCCCCATAGGTAACGGTAAACACAGCATCACCGATGAGAGAACCTTCGCGCATAAGATGCACATCAGTGACCCTGCTCAGCCGATCGGAGAAAAGACCGCGGAAGAAGCGTGACACCTTGCCCTTTTGCGCACGGTAGTTGAGTGCGAAACCGATCTTTTCGCCGGGCGTAAAGTCGCGGAGCGATTCGCGGAACTCGTGGAGCGCGGGACCCTTGAGATCGCGCAAGTAGCGAACCATGGTGAGCGGGTCCCGTGCGGGTATCGCCTCGAACCGGCCGACCGCAGGCAGTGGCAATTCCTCCCGTACCCCGATCGTGTAGGGTGCAGCCACTTCACGGTAGCGCACCATCTCGTACGTTGCACGACTCGATGAACCGGTCACGAGTGATACCAGTGTATCCACATCCGGTTCGACAGCGAAAGAACGAATACCCGCTTCAAGCTCACCATCGGAAAGACTAGCGTACACCGGTCCCCGCGCCATGATCGACATATCGGCTCCTTCAACAAATAGGTCGCGCACCGTTCCGCGATCGAGCGCGACAGGCGGTTCGCTTCCGACCTGCAGCGTGTTGCCACGATACTCGGTGGCAAAAGAGAGGACCGCACCGTCCGTGGGTTCGGCGAGACGCGCGTACGGTATCGGCTCCGCCGTGAGCGCGGGAGCGGGCAGACGACTATCCGCTGATACATGCTCATTTCCAAAGTACATGAAGAGCGTGGTCGTTGACCGCATCCGGTCGCTCGGCTCGATCAGATACTCTGCACGCTGATCCACATACGAGTAAGCGAGCGCTCGCATCGGCACTTCGCTGCGAGTGGCAGGGTCATAGAAACGCACATCGGCCCCGTCGAGCGCCGCCGCGGTGAACAGGTCGGCGTGTTCATACCCGACATCGATCGCGTACAGGAGCGGTACCTCACCGTCCGGCACCTCATTCGGACCGAACATGACGGGCATACGATACGCGTATGCGCTTCGCCACCACATGCTCCTTGACGCATCATAGTCATCACTCTCCGCCTCCACCACGAACTCACCCGCTTTCTGCACCTCGAAGGAAAGATCGACCGCATAGTACTTGGTCCCTTTGGGCGGAACCGTAAGCAGCGTGTCGGTTTCGCGAACATTCGTGAGCGGTCCCGCGACCACCTGTTCTCGGCCGGTACCGAACATGCGTGCAAAGAGGCCGCGCTCTTCCTCGACCGCATCGCGCAGGTCGACCGCACGCCACCCTCCTTCATAACTCATCCGCTCCTCCACACTCACCCGTTCGCTCCCGACGATACAGTTGGTCTTGTCGGCATTGAACGAGGAACAGGACTCAACCTCACCGGTCGCCCCGCACTCGTACCGAGTGGAGAGCGACGGTTCGGCTGCAAGCGGCACCGTATCCTCGGATTCCGGAAGGTGATCTTCGGACGTTGTCGACTCCGTGCCGTCGACAATCTCACTATCGGCAACAGTTTCCATCGCATCCTCTTGCACAACTGACATCTCCGACGGTTCGAGAGATTCTTGTGTATCTTCCACAACCGCAACCGAATCGGGAGTGGTCGACTCGCCCTCGATGATCACACCCGCATCGACAGCTGATGGTTCCACTTGTGAAGCGAGCTCCCACCCCGCTTCGCAGAAATACGCGACGTCGCTGAAGGTGGACGCCTTGCGAGAGACCGGCACGTCCTCCACACGCTCCTCCACGCCGACCACACGAGCTTGGTGTCCCGTCTTGAAACGAAGACGTATCTCTTCCGCTCGATCGGTCGTATTGGTGACCGCCACATACGCCCGTGCGGTGGTGAGGCCGTTGTAGACATTGAGATTGCTCCTGATCACCAACCCCTCGGAAGCCGCATCCATTTCGCCGGTAAGCTCGATGCGCTCGTTTTCAAGGAGTAGTAGGTCCGGTCGAGCGGAATCTTCCATGACCGCAAGCTCCTCGACGATGTTACGTGCCAAGGGCACCTCCTCATCCGCAGAGGCGACCTCATACCGTGTATCGACCCACACACTGTCGAGAAAGACCTCGGTCCGTGCGGTGCCGTTGCGCACCACCTCGACCTCGACCGCGAGGTCCTGCAGAGCATCCCATGAGTCGAGGTCCGGCAACGGGAACGAAAGGTGCCCTCCCTCGGTCGCGTTCGAAAGTTCTCGATCGAGGTACACCTGCCCCGCGATCCGCCACTCGCCACGATACCGGTACCGCACCATGAGGGAATCCGGGGTGAACGACTCTCCCTCGGTGCGGGCCGCGACCGAGAGTCGGAGCGTGTATCCTTCGATGGTGTGTTCGGAGAGCACGCTCCCGATATCGAACCCTTCGAAGGTGATCGTGTGACATCGTTTGCCGAGCACGGTGCAGCTGCGCATGTCATCCTCGGCATTGCGAGGGGGAGCGATGTTCGGCTCTTGGGTCTTCTCCGCATCACCATCACTCCGCACATCATTTTCCTGCGATGCATCGACCGTCTCCGGATCACCCTCCACCCCGGGCACCACCGCAATCGGATCGTCGAGGACCGCTTCGGTGGTATCGCCTTCCGTCACCTGCACCTCCTCCACCACTTGGTCCGACAGTGCGTCCGATTCTTGTGCATGCACGATGCGACCGCCGATACCGCGAAGCGAGTCAAGAAGGAAGGCCGAAGGTGTGACATCCGGAAGGGGAACGACCTCCTCGTACACAGGGTCAATCTCGACGGAGTCGAGAGCGTCGCTCGCCGCATCATCCACCGGAAGCGCATCAAAGGGCTCCTCACCCCATGCTCCTTGTGACCGCACGGGTTCAGACGCCGGCCGCGTGTCGGACATACCGGCGAGGTCCGCATCTCCTTCGGGAAATATCACGAACGCCGCGTTCTGCCGGTTGAAATCGTCGAACGCCGCCCGTTCGCCGAGTAACTGTTCCAATGCATGCTGCTCCTTTTCCCACCCGTCCCCCGCGACCGTGATCGGAAACACGTGGATCAAACGCTCCTCGGTACCCGCAAAGGCGGAGACGACGTACGCAACACAGAGCGCAAACGCCACGAACAATCCGCGTGTTTTGTAATGCACAAAAAACCTGCGCAGCCTGCGGTGAACTTTCATGACATTCATTGCGGCCCCTTACCTGCCGACATATACAGTATCGCACAATATGCACTTTCGTTCTGGTCTTTTTAGTCCCAGATTCGGCCATACTGTGGATATCCAAGGTGCTGCCGACCAACACCACGCAAGCGAGGATCGATGCGTCGCTCACATGCGCTCTACGGCATCCGGAAGGCGTGGTGTGAGACGCATTATTCGTTTGGGAGTCCCCCCATACCCACTTCTTCCCACATGCGAAAATGGGGCATCTGGTGTACGTTTCGGCTTATTGTGCAGTATCGGACAAACTGGAAAACGAAATGTCCAAGTATGCAACAGCACGTCCGGAACCGTCCGGTCGGGCACGAACGCGAGAGAGACGTTACGTACGGAAAATTACTGTAATTAATACCGTAACTAATACTGTAATTCAGTGTTACTTGAGGAGCTTACGCACATCCTCGATCTCCTTGTCGATCAATTCCTCCGAGATGTCGAGCGCATCCTTGAGCGATTCGAGGATATTCCGCTCATTGTCGGTCATGTTCGGTTTGTGCGAAAGGTCGAGCACTCGTTCTTCGATCTCATCCCGCAGAACGCCGAATATGTTGATGAGCTTATCTCCCGCCTCTGCCGCCTCGCGCTTGATCCGGTCCTTTTCTTCGGTGTGCCTTCGCTTGTCCTGCACCATGATCGTGATCAATATTGCGATGATGGCGGCGCAGATGAGCGATATCCAATACACGATACCAAACCCGCTTGTCCGCACCTCGGTCGCCTCCGCCTGTTTGGTCACTCCGGTCACTTCGACGTCGGTCGAAGCATCTCGGGTATTGCCGGCACGATCGCGCGCGGTCACCTGGATCGTGTGCTTGCCCGGTTCAAGGTTGGAGACCGTGAACGCACCACCGACAAGCTCGGAAAGCTGCACATCGCGCGGCCTCCCGCCATCGATCACGATCTGGTAGAGCTCGATACCCGAAAGCGCGTCGACCGCTTCGAACCGTGCTTGCGCGGTATTGTCTCCCCCCACCCCGGTCACTGAGAATTCTTCGGGAGGCGTGGTGTCGATCTTGAAGGAGTACCTGGTCGACGAGCTCCAACCCCCGCGGTTCTTGTAGGCGATATGGAAGTGCCACTCGCCGTCCGCAAGACCGCTCTTCTTCCAAGTGGATATCGGCGGCTCGTGCAGTTCGGTCGGCTCCGCATCCGATACATCGCCGAAGCCGGTCTTCATCGCCGTCACACCGTACGGTATGTCCCACGAGAGTACCCCATCAGACACGTTGTACCACCGTGCCTGATCGGGATGCGAGGTGCTTTTGACCACCGGAGCTTCAGGCACCGGAATATTCACCTTCCGTTCCGGCTCCGTCAGTTTGGGTGCAGCGGGGGTGTTCGATGCCGGCTGAGGAGCGGCGGCGGTAACGGTATACGAGGCGCCCACGGGGGTGCCTGCGAGTTTGCTTGCACCACCCACGAGAAGTTGGGGTGACTTGATCGTTACCTGGGCCGTACCCTCTTTCTTCGCCTTGAACGTGATCGTAAAAACGGTCGCGCGACCGCTCGCAGTGCCGGTCGTGCCGCACCCGAACTCGATCGTGCCCGCAACATTGTTCGGGGTCGGTTCGGGTGTACACAGACTGAAAGCGGGGTCCTTGGTCGCAGAAACGACACTGAGTAATGCGGGGTCGAACGCAACGCTGCCACCGGTCGTCAGTCCGCGCAAGGATTCTCCCGCGGTATCGGCAACCACGCGCACCTGGAACGACTGGCCGACCGGATACGAACCGCTTGCGGGTGTAAACTCGTACGTCGCCGCATGTGCATGCACGTACGACACAAGGAGTGCAAAAAGTACGACGCACAGACGCAGAAACCATGCAAAGACCGCATGCGATGTCGCGGCTCCCTCGCGCATACCGTGTCGATGTGTACATCCTTCGCTCATGACAAAGAGCGACTCACTCGTGTGCGTGACGTTCGTCGACACGCACCACATTGAGCCGCAAACCCTTGGAAGCCCTGCCTACAAGCGGCAAGCGCAACGCGAGCACGCCGTCCTTCGTTTTCGCTTCCGCACGCTCAGGGTCGATCTGATCGGGTAGGATGATCTGTCGGTAAAAGTCGCCCCAGTGGCACTCCTCAAGGGTGTAGTCCCCGTTCTGGGTACTATGGACCTCATGCATGAGACTCTCGGGCCTGGCGGCCGATCCTTGTATGTTCACCACGTCGTTCTCACCGGAGATGGATACGTCGAGCGTGCGCATGTCCATGCCCGCAAGCTGCGCATAGATGATGATCTCATCGTCCGACTGGAAGACGTCTACCGGCAGCTGAAGCGCATGGTCGGGAATAACCTCCTCGGAACCCCCACGCTGCGCCGGAGCGCCTTCGGTCGGTCGACCGTTCTGGTCTACCAGCCCTTTGCCTTTGAGCTTATCCATGAATGTACCCATATGAGTAAGAACTTATTCACTAATGAACAACGCGCGATGGTCGAGCGCTTGTGTGCGCAAGAACACGATGTGCTAAGTATAGCACGAGACACTTTCAGTGCGTCCCGAAACCAATGGCGCACATGTGGATAAACGAGCACGCGCACCGCTTACCCCGTCCAGTTGAAGAGCATGATGGAGAAGTCTGGCAGCGATACGGTACCGTCGCCGTTCACATCGGCATTTGCACTTGTCGTATTCCAATTGAAAAGCAATATGGAAAAGTCGACCAAATTCACCGACCCATCGCAATCGAGATCCCCTTTTGCGATACAACCGGTATCGGCCACCTCGACACCGATACCGACCGTGAGCCGTGCGCTCTTGTCGCTTTCGATACCATTCTCCATTTTCGCCTGTGCCACGAGCTCGTAGGTACCTTGCGAAAGACCGGCCGTGGGCATCGTAAGCGACCATGAGCCGTTTGCGGCTGCCGTGGTCGTCGCAAGCATGTCACCGGTCGAAACCTGTGCGAGACGCGGACGAAGCCACACTGACACGAACGCTCGAGGCGCCGTATAGCCGGACACGGAAACCGTCGCTCCTGGCTCGACGGTCCTGTTCTCCACCGATGCGGTCGGCGGGAGCAGTACGTTCGCAAGCGTGGTCACCGTATCGGACCGTATCCAAAGCGTAGTCGTGTACGATGCACCCTTCACCCCCTTCGGATCCGCTCCGAAAACGGTGTAGGTGTACGAGCCGCGATCCATTTGTTCGCTCACGTAGCTGAACGAAGCGTCGCCGCCCGCAGCTATCTCTCGCACGACCGCTCCGTCCCGCACGATCGAGACCGTACCGTTCGGATACCCCCACCCGACGACCCGCACACCCGATTGCGGCAACTTGGTACCGGCGGCCGAACTGTTGCCACCCCCACCACCACTGCCACTTCCCGACCCGTCTCCGCCGTTAGGTCCCGAGCCGGAACCGGAGCCGGAGATACCGGTGCCCGAGCCGGTGCCCGTACCGATACACTCGGGTCCGACACAGCTTGAGGTCGCGGTCGTACTCGCCACACCGGTACCGACATAGGTGCCGGTCGAGGTCGAGGTGGTGGTCGCGCTTCCCGGTGGAATGCCGATCGTGAACGTGATCTCATGATCGGGATTCGTCTCGTTCAAACGGAAGTCACGACAGCGCACGAAATAGGTGTACGTCGTGTCATCCTCAAGGCCGGTCTCGATCGCGAAATGCCACCGCGCATACCCGTTCGTACTCGTGGAGGTGAACGGGAACGGCATGGAGGAGAATAGCATGCTCGAGGTGGCGTACCGACATACGGCCAACTCATCCGTGTTCACGAACAGCTGCACCCCACGGGTACCCGCCTGGAGCAAACCGGACGGCAGTGATTCGAGGATGATCGGAGGATCTTGGTCGGTCGTATCTCCCGGGCCGGCGGTGACCGGGGTGATGACCACAATCATGGTCCTCCCGTAATCTATCTCGCTCGCACCACCCGAGGTGTAGGTCGTAATGGTGACCGGGTAAGAGCCGGTCGCATTGGTAAGGACCATGTTGGTATTGCCGCTCCCCGCTGCGTTCGTACCGATACGCACCTCGACCTCATTCCCCGCGCCGATGCCGACCGACGTGTTGAGGTCGAAGCGGATCGAGCCCGCGGTACCACTTGTGACCGTCACCCCGTCGGTTGCCGCCGTCCTCGAGTTCGCAAGCGGCCGCGAGGTGAACGGGACGGAAGAGGTGCTGCGAAAGCCGAGATCGATATCGGCATAGTTAAAACCGCTCGAAGGAACGGTAAATCCACCCCCCGCAAAATCGATCACAATGCGCCCTCCCGCGGGGATCGCTTGATTCGTTCGGAAGGTGATCGTCTGTTCGGCGGAAGCCCCGGGCGCGCTCGTTGAGATCAGGTCGCGAACATACGAAAGGTAGACCGTTGCATGGAGCGAACCGACAAAACACAGCGAAGCGGCGAATACACCCAAAAGAACAGCACTCGCTCGTGTCCCCTTACGCTGAACATTGTTCTCCTGCATACCGAGCGACCACACTACCGGAACGACCTCCTGCGTACATGATCGAAATAAAAATTGAGAAGTATGAGCCCCAAGAGAACCCCTCCCGCAACCGCAACAAGGGTGATCGTCTTGCGATCGCCGCTCTGCTCAGCTTCGATCAACAGCGCTTCGCGCGCATCGAGCGCCCGCGCCCGCTCTTCTAGTTGACTTGCGGCGGTGCTGAGCTCATTCTCGGGCACGCTCGCGAGCACGCCGATCGCCTGCGCGCCCTCACGTTCACGTTCACGAATGTCACGCAGGTCGCTCCAGAGCATGAGCGCATATGCCGAAAACACGAGGAGGGTCGCAAGCAGGAGCACCTTACTGTCATTTCGTGAATATTTCCAAAACATACGATCAAGCACTATCGGCACGTCACACATTTATTAACGGCACGTCGGGATCAGATGACCGTCAGTCCCGTAAACACGTTCAAGCGCTCACATCCGATCGACACGTATAGTATACCGCACCCGCGAGGAAAGATGTCTTCCTACCGGTGGATAATCCAATTCCATCACTGAAAGAACACGATGGTGCCGAGCGAGACCAGCAAGAGGACCACGATCAGCCATACCAACACGCGAGACAAACGTTCCGCAAAGGACCGATCGCGGGTGATACGTTTCGCTGCGGTGTGACCAGCTCGTTTCAGTTCACGCCTGATGTACGAACGAAGTATGAGCATAATGATCGTGGCGAGCGCCGCGAACGCGCCGGCAACAACGCCGATCTCCTTCCATGGAAGGATCCAAAACGTCACCTCACGCTTCAAGGTCTTCTGCGCCGTGTCTCCATAGCCGACGTTCAAAAGCGCGGTGTACCTGCCGAACGCAAAGGAATCGAGGTTCCACTCGACAGTGAATGTGCGATCTGAACGCGGCAGGATCGCATTCTGTTGCTTCTCGTTGAAGACGATCTCGCCCACCTCTTTACCAAGCATGTTCCGAACCGTAATGACCCCTCGCGGCTTTTGGTAAATGGTGCCGGTGTTCTCGACACGGGTCGTGAAGTTCACGTTCGGCTCCGTATAGAGCGAACGATCGGTGGAAAACTCATGGAGCACCATATCATCCACCACCTCGCCATTCACGCGAAGGTTTACGAGCGTGCCGACATTGAAACCAACCCCGGCACCGTTCTCCGCCCCTCCTTCAGCATCACGGATCACGAAGATGGCGGCCGCATGACTTCCTGGGGAAGCATCGGTGGGAACGGTGATACGGTATCCGACGTTCGCGGAGCCACCGACCTCGATCGTGACCGAATCCTGCAGGGGTTCGATCCATGCGGCGAGTCGCAAGGGATCAGTGGTGGAATCACGCGAAAAGATCGGGCGACCGTTCGCTTCCATGCTGTCGATATCGCGCACACCGATCTGGTACGTCTGCGTCCCACCGTTCTCGTTGGTTATGGTCAAAGCACCTTCTATGACCGCCCCCGCGTCCACTCGCTCCTCAACGATACTGGGCTGCACCTTGACCGATATGCCATCACTTGCGAAGGTACAGACCGGCAGCAACATGAGGCCGACCGCCGGGATGAACGCTCCGACCGTGCTTGAAATGAAACGAGGAATTGTGATCATAGCGTGATGTTGGCTATTCACAAGCCCTCGCACAGCGTATGCACGAGGGCTTGACCATAGCATTCTTGGTAAGTACGGACTAGAATACGGGCGTAGCGACGTAGGTCAATGTTGCGGTGTAGTCCTTTGCCGCTTCCTGCAGTTCCATGATCTCCGCCTTGTAGGCAACGGTCGTCGTGCCGATACCTTGACCTGCACTTTCGACAACGGCGGCATCGTGGTAGAAGACCTCTACCGGATTGCCAACGAAGTTACCCACATATTCGGCATTGTTGAAGAAGTCTCCGGCAGCGACCGCAGAATCGTCCGAGGTAAGGCCCCAGTGCCCGTACGTGTCGAGCTGAGAGAATGTACCTGCGGGACCCTGCCACGCGGTCGAGACCGCCGTATCCAGTCCATCGATGAACGTATCGATCGTGGCGGTGTTGCCTGCCGTGAGGGTCTGGTCCGCCTCTACGGTAACCGCGAAACCGTTGTAAGCATTCGTGTTCACGCGAAGCTCCTGCGCGATCACGTTCGGGGTGTTGGGTGCGAGTATGCCGAACGGTACCGAGGTGGCGGTCGAGGTACCCGTAGTGGTGTCGACGCCGTCCACGAGCGTGCCGTTAGCGACCGGGTTAATGGAAAATTCGAAGATCGTGTTCACCTCTGCGGTGACCGTCACATCATCGATGATGTAGACACGGGTGTCACCTTCATCCGCGATCGGCGTCGCACCGGTGCCCTGCAGGCTGATCACGAAGCCGGCGGTGTCTTCCGCGGCGGGATTATTCACGAAGTTCGCGGCACCCACCTGAATGGTGATCGCTCCCGCGGCCACCGTGTCACCGGCGCACACATTACCCTGTATGTAATCTCCCGCTCCCACCGAGAGCTCGATCTCCGATGCCGCACCGCTGCAGCTACCGGGTACGACCGCGGTGAAGCCGGACTCCCCGCTCTGAAGGTCGGAATCGAGTACGCCGGTAAAGTCGAACCGATCAGAACCTTGATCGAAGTATATGGCAAAGTCTTGCCCCGAGGTCATCGCGTTGCTGGTCGTAAAGGTGATGGTATGCATCGCATCGACACCGAGATCCGAATCGGAAAGCGTGTCACTGAAATCCGCGACGTTCGCGGCGCGTGCCTGATGGATCCACGTAGGTAAACCGAACGCCCACGCCAAGAGCGCAAGCGCGGTGACCGCGGCGACGCTTTTCGGCATACTGTAACTGAATGCTATGTGCTTGTTCATACGAGTTATTGTAAATAATTACTGGTAAGGGGGCTGATAATTTGCGATAAAAATTACACGCTCGCACGGTGTATGGTGCGGGGTGTGATGGCTGAGCAAAGTGTGTCTATACCAACCCACAACGCTCACTGTCAAGTATACCGTGCGCCACCCTCTCACACTACGAACCTGCTGTGGATAACCTGAGACCACGTGGTATTGGAACACGCATTCCTATCGACCACTCCACCAACGGCTTTGCGCCGGGAGTGTTCCGACCGCAGACCTTTACGCGGCTTCGCCGTTACATAAGACAAGCGCACTTGAAGCGACCTCTCGAAACGGTATTTCGGAGGAGGAGTGTCGAGACTTTTCATGCGTGAGGCGCCTCGCTTGACGTCACACACTTCGTTTATCTCCTCCCGATGAGTTCAGAGCGGTACTACTCGACCTGTGCTTCACCCGCTTCAGATACGCCCGTCATTCGCTCCTCCGTCGCACGGAACGGGCGTTCCGTGGTGAGCACGTCCGAAAAGTACGCACCCACCGCAAGCGCACAGAGCAGTCCTGCGACGATAAAAAAGAAGAATGCGCGGTAGGTCCGGAAAAATGTCCGCACATCCATACGAGATCGATGTGGATCGGCAACCGTTTCAGAAACCTCATCCGAACCGCGCGAGGCGACGTGCACGCGCCGAAGGTCGACCATACCGGTGCTGATGGGGCGAACGAGCGTGCGCAAACGCAATGCGGAGGGCTGTTCGGCGGCGGGAGTCGTCTTGGGTGCGTCCCCGACAACACCATGCGACCCCGCACCTTGCGTCGAGACCCGCTCGAGGGCAAGCGCGCGCCGGATATACGCACGAATCGCCCATGCGAAGAAGTGGAAAGTAAGGAGCGCTCCCACGAGCACCTGCGCAAGCGGGGCGATGGGGAGCACCCAAAAATAGGTCGTCGCATGTGCGAACTGCTTGCTTTCGAACCCATACCCCAGCGTCACGTCGGCACGGTACCTGCCGATATCCCACAGACCCGCATCCGAGTCCCAGGTGAACGCGAACGATCGAATGCTTCCGGGCAGTACATTGCCGAAGCCGCCTGTTTGATTCACCGTGATCTCTCCCCGCTTCTTTCCGAACATGTTGTAGATGGTAATGGCACCCTGCGGCTGCAGATGCACATTTCCGAGGTTCTCGAACCGAAGCGAAAGACGAGCGCTCGCTCGCTCGTAGACCGAACGCTCCGTACTGAGCTCGCGAATGCGGCCGTGCTCCACCACATCACCCGTCACCCGTATGAACAACAGCGAGGCGATGGCGCTCGTAACCGCCACGGCACCTTCCTCGCGCACCGCATCATCCGGTTCACGGTTGCCGATAAGTATCGCCGCGTAGTGTCCGCCCGGAGGCGCATCGCTCGGAACGGTAAGCGTGAACGGGATCGCGAGCGTGCGCTCGCGCGCCACCCGCGCACCCTCGGCCGGCACCGAGATCCATCCCGCCGACACGTTCCGCTCGAACACCGATGCGCCACTCGTTGCTCGGTCCGCATACAAAAAGCGCGGTCTTCCGGTCTCGCCCGCGGGTTCGAAACCGACCGGTTCCGCATAGACGGTCATGTCGTACGGGTTGCTATTCACTACGGTTATTTCGCTCGACCAGGTCTCACCCGGAGCGATCGCGATCTGGAACAAGGGTGGTGTCACCGTTAAGGTCATTGAGCCGGTGTTCGCGAGTGCGAACGACACGCATAGAGACCATCCGATGGTGCACGAGCAAGCGGTGATGAGGATCGTGAGCCGAACGCGGGTGAAGGATGCTGAGAACATACTATCGCCTGGATGAGAGCCGCACCGCGCCCCCTTCCGTGGTCGCCTGCGGGCGCCGAGGTGCCACAGGTGCACTGACCGGTCTCACGCTCGGTACTTCGCGACGCGGGCTCGCCATTGGGCGTGCCCCGAGAGTGACCGCCCGTCCATACCCCACTGCATGCGTATGCGCAGGTGGAACAGGTGATGAGTGTGGGGTCAAGGCCGGATGTTCTTCACGGGCGACCGCCGCAAACGGTGCGGGCCGTGCGACCGCACGCAGGTGCACGATGTACGTGCCGATGATCGCAAGTACCAACACCCCACCGAGCGACACGAGGATCTCCTTCCAGGGGAATATCCAGAAATATACGGTGTCCTGCACGCTCGCAAGCTGCTCCTCACCGTACTCGAGATCCAAAAAGGCCTTGTACTTGCCGAATCGGCCGTTCGCCGTCCACACAGCAGCAAGTTCGCGCCTGCTTTCAGGTGTGACCCCCTCACCGTCGGCGTTGAGCGGCACACTCCCCACCTCTTCACCACGACGGTTGAAGATACGGATGGACCCCCGCGGCTGCACCTCGCGATTCCCCACGTTCTCAAGCAGGTAGGAAAAGCCGACCTCTTCGCTCATGACGATGGGGCCTTCGGTCGTAAAGCCGCCGAGTTGCAACCGCTCGTTCGCATCATCTTCGACCTCAAGATTCAAAATGAGCTCCGCGACCGCTTCCGTCGCTTCCGCCTTGGCGCGGTTCGACCCTTTGTGGAACGAGATGCGCGCGAAATATACCGACGGCTTGGCGGTCAGATTGACATGGACCAAGTACGGTACCTTCCTGCTCTCGCCCGCGGCGAGGTCGATCACCCCGCGGGTGATCTCCACCCAGTTCGCAAGCGACGTGGAAAGATCCGCTTCGAGCGGACTGCCGGCCATTTGGTCACCCGACATGGGATCGATATTGCTCACCGTGATGTAGACGCTCACCTGCTGTGCGGTATTGTTTGTGAGGAGCAGCTCTTTTTTGATGATATCGCGCGGTTTCGCTTTTTCATTCGCCACTACGGGCAAGACCGTGACTCCCTCAACGACCGACTCGGCGACTGAAGACGCGGAATCGGGCTCCGGATCACGGACCGGTCCCGACCCCTCCTGTTCCACCAAGCCATCTTCGTCGAAACTCGTCACCTGCTCCTCTCCGAACACGGGGAGCCATGTCGCACACAATACCGCCATGCACCAAAGCAGCATCCATGCGCGAACAACCACCCGCAGCGAGCTCGTAGACATGCGCCCATTGTACCGCACTCCCGCGGTGCGTGTGTGGTCCAACACGAGGTGTGTTGGGGATATCATACCATCTTCAACTAACCAATGGGACACGCACGGAGCCTGTACACCTTTTTGAGAAACTAAGACCGGGCAAGCGCCCTTGGAGCGGTTTCTCAAAAAGATGTGCGGGCGGAGTTCCTGATGGTTTCTTAGGGGTGGTATCACACGATTGCAAGCAATGCTCCGGCAAGGACCGGAAGAAAGAAATTGTCCGAACCGCGGGTGGCGAGCGCTTCGCACAGTGCAAGCAACACACCGCCCGAACAAGCGTAGAATACGGGCATGCCGAATATCCACAACACCAGTGCCGAAACGAGACATGCGACACCACTTCCTTCCCATGTTCTTCGTTCGCCGGAAATACGATACTCATGGGTACCTCGAACACCACCCGCGAGTGAAGCGCCCGCATCCGCAAAACCAAGTACCGCCATCGCACCAAAGAACGCGTGCGCATATTCCGGCAAAAACAGGAGCGTACAGGTGAAGATGCCGAGGGTGAAGTACAGGTCTCCTGCGCTTCGTGCATGGACGGTACGCAAGCGATCGAACAGATGCAGGTACCGCGCGGCAAGAAACACCGCAAAAAGACCCAGTGTCGCAACGGTAAAGACCTGTTCGACGGGAATGCCGAACAACAGTTCATACTGAGACAGCACCGCGAACAAGAGCGCAAGTGTCAGATGGATACCTTTGCGGATATACCGGGCCATACCAAGATCACTCTCGCGATTCTTCCTCCAAGAGACGGACCAAAAGCCGGACCGGCGCACCTGCGGCACCCTCGGAGAGCTGGTCGCTCTTGTCGTTCGTCATGCGCGGAGCCATGTCGATGTGCACCCACGGACCCTCCGCGAACTCAGCAAGGAACATGCCTCCGCCGATCGTGCCCGCATACCGCGCATTCGTGACCGGTACGTTCGACACGTCCCCGAAACGTCCCTTGACCATCTCTTTGTACTCATCCCAAAGCGGGAACGGCCAGCAGTAGTCTCCACTTACCTCACCGAGCGCGCACATACGCGCGGCAAGCGCATCATCTTTGCTCATGACCGCACTCGCTTTGGTGCCGAGCGCCACGAGCGCGGCCCCGGTGAGCGTTGCCACATCCACCGTCAGCTTCGGTCGGTACCGCTGTGCGTAAGTAAGCGCATCGGCGAGCACCACCCGCCCCTCCGCGTCCGTGTTCAAAATATCGATCGTCTTGCCGCTCATGCTCCGAAGCACATCGCCGGGGCGGTAGCTCTCGTGCCCGATCGCATTTTCCGCGGCTGGAATGAGCCCGACCGTATTGACCTTGAGACCGAGCCGAGCCGCGGCGATGACCGCATGCGCGACCGCCGCCCCTCCGGACATGTCCAAATGCATGTCGAGCATGTAGTCCGCGGGTTTGAGCGAGAGACCGCCGGTATCGAACGTGATGCCTTTCCCCACCAAGACCACGGGGGGTGCCGACTTTTTACCACCCATGTACTCCACAATAATGAATTTCGGCGCTTCCTTTGCACCCCTCCCGACCCCGAGGAGGGCGCCCATACGGAGCCGCTTCATCTCGGGAACCCCGAGGACCCGCACGGTCGCTCGGGTGCCTTTTGCGCTCAACTCGACCTTTCGCGCAAGCAGTGCCGGGGTCATGTCTCCGCCGGGCGTATTTGCGAGATCGCGCGCGGCATTCACCTCCCGAGCGACCAGTTCGCCGCATTGCAACGCCCGTTCCTCTTCTTTGGTGAACACGCCGACGAGGACTATTTCCTCGAGCGCACGACGTTCTTCCGAAGACTTTTTGTATACAAGGAACTCATAGTGCGCCATGTGCACGTTCTCACCGAAAAGACGCAGGAACTCGGAACGTTCGCACGGCAGATCGGGCAGGACCTCGAGGTCGAGCACGATACGCGCCACCTCATGGCCTTTCGCCTCACGCACCATTCGACGTATGAGCGTAACGAGCTTGCGTCGCGTAAGGGGTATACACTCTTTCGTGCCGATCGACAAAGACGACCCCTCGGGTCGCTCGATGCGTACGGTACCCGTACGAGCGGGGTCGAACAGCACCCGTACGCCGTCCTTCGGAATACTGTCACGCAAAACGATCTTCATGACCACAGTATATCCCACACTTATCCGGTACGCCACGGTACCCGGGTCATGTGTGTGTCGAGGCGATATACCGAACGATACTCGCGGCAAGCGTGTCGAGCATTGTCGTGAATTTCTCATCGTTCGGTTCAAGGAGCGTCATACGAAAACCGTACCGGTGACTGTTCATGCCGGAAAGCGGCACGACGGTGATACCCGTCGACCCCATGAGGTAGTACACGAAACGCTTGTCCTTCGGCACCCGTTTCACCAACTCCTCGACGCGCGTCCGGACCGCCGCATTCTCGATCGGCAATGTTTGGGTGTCCGAAAGGACACCCTCGCGGAACACCACGGATGCATAGAACGCCCCCTGCGGTTTGTTCACGATCAGACCGGGAATGTCCTTGAGTGCGGCGGCGAACAGCTCGGCCTTCTTTCCGTACTCGGCCGCAACCTCGCGCAGGTGAGGTGCGTATCGCGGGTCGCTCATGATCTTCGGAAGCGCCTTTTGCGGGAGCGTGGTCGAGCACACCTCGAGCATCTTCGCAAGTACGATGGAGCGGATGTACCGGTCGAACACCGGGTCGCTCTCTCGATTGTACACCTCGATCCACCCACAGCGCGCACCCGGCCACGGCACTTCTTTGGAAAGACCCTTGAACGCGATACCCGGAACGGAGCCGATGACCCGGGAAAGCGGCACCATCACTCCGTCGTACACGATATTGCCGTATATCTCATCGCTCATGACGAACAGGTCATACCGTTTGGCGATATCGACCATACCGGCGAGCGTGTCGCGTGTGTATACCGTTCCGGTCGGATTGTCGGGATTGATGATGAGAATGCCCCCAATTTCCGGGTTGTACCGAACCTTGTTCTCGATATCCGCAAGGTCTGGCTGCCAACCCCGCTCGGGCACCAAGTCGTAGGTCATGTGCCGCGCATCCGCGTGCGCACCTTCGGCCGAGGAGTAGGTCGGGTATGCCGGGTCCGGGCCCAAGATTCGGCAGCGGGGATGCAGGTAAAGAAAGGAGGTCTGTATCGCATCACCCAATCCGTTAAAGAAGAGGATGTCGTCCGGCGTGATGGTGGCACCTCCTTCGGCATTTCGCATGGCGGCGATGTACTCGCGGGTCGCAAGGACGCCCCGGGTGGGTGAATAGCCGTAGGAGGTGTCGTCATGAAGGACGAGATCGGCCACGATATCCTTGATCCATATTGGCATTTTTCTGCCCTTTGCGATCGGATCGCCGATGTTCTCCCAGTAGACGGGAACCCCCATACGCACCAACTCCTCACCCACCGCGACGATCTCGCGTATCTCATAGGTGAGCTCGTCCGCTCCAGGATGTACGATGTCATTGCGCATTGTCCTCACAGCGTACACCCGTGCGCGGGTACACGCAAAACGTCACTTTACGCGGTCACCTCCGCACACACCTCTTCGTACAGATGCCGTAACTCCGTGGCCTCTTCCCGCACATACCGGTCGAGATCTGGTACGCAATGCGCGAGAAAAGCGAGCACTGAATCTCCCGCTCCATCATCTACGGGTTCTTTGTCGCTCGTTTCGAGTAGCATCATGAGCTCGTTTTGGGTCTGGAAGTCAAGCAGATGCCACGCACGCCGCAAGACACGGGTTGCAACGACCTCACCGATACGAACCAGGAGTTCTTCCCGCACTTCCGGTGCGAGTGTATCGAGATCTATCCGCATATCTTGGGTATCGAACATACAAGTTACAAAACAGCACCTATAGGAGTATTATACCATCTTCAACTAACCACTGGGACAGGGGCCTGTACACCTTTTTGAGAAACCAAGACCGGGCAAGCGCCCTTGGAGCGGTTTCTCAAA
>JAYRSE010000007.1:0-86795 GCA_041920275.1 Minisyncoccota bacterium
ACGGTATCTGACGGCGAGCTTCGTTCGATAGAGTCCTATCTGAACGACATTCCTCGTCAGTGTCTGAACTATTATCGGGCCAGTGAATTATTCGTTATCCACAGTGAGGTGTCCTAGTTGGGTGGTGCGGGGAGGCAGTTACGTTCGTACATAATTATGCATACATACACACTTTTGTCAAGTTTTGTTGCCACATTTTGTGTCTTCCCTTCTGCCAGTTCAAACGTCCCTTCCCCATACTGAAAACACCCATATTTTGTATGGGTGTTTTCTTTGCGCGGTCGACGAGACTTGAACTCGCAACCTCCCGCGTGACAGGCGGGTGCTCTAACCAGTTGAGCTACGACCGCACGGTTATATATATCGCCCCATCGCTTTGCGTTCTCCGGACCGTTCCAGCTTACCAGAAAACACACGATACTTCAAACGATACCGCAGTATAAAGGCATTCGGCCATCAATGCAACCCGGCCACACCAATCGAACACTCCCTTGATCAATGCGAGTGCTGCGACTCACCTTACTTGGACCAGTCCTCCACGACGATGCGCTTCTTTTTTTCGTCGACCGTGAGTTTGAGCTTTTGTCGCTCGCGCCAGCCCCACTCGCGCACGACCTCTATCGGGATCGTGATCGCGTAGCTTTTACCGCCCGCGAGCTTGAAGAGCGATCGCACGTCACGTTCTTCTGATTTTCTTCGTGCCATATGCATGCAGTATAGCACTTTTTAAAAATATGCAAATATCGAACCCTGTATCCTTTTCGAAACATTTCGCCTCGGACCAACACGGAACCGTTTCAAATTGAATTACAGTATTAATACCGATATTTTCGTCCACGATTTACAGTACTGATACTGTAATTATTGCGCGATCGTGTTGCTTGCGGATCACTCCCTACCACAATGCACCACGATGGGCGGAAGCACATCCCCTTGCTCGGTCACCAGTGTGAAGCTGGGACGGTACCCGCGGAAACTTCCCACGTTCACGTACGGCACGTCCCCGAACAAGACGGATCCGGGGTAATGAGTATGCCCGGAAACGCTCGCATGTATGGGGTGCGGTAGCACAACACCGCGCTTGTGCGTGCCCACGGCGACCGCATGACATACCCCGCGCCATACGCTCACCTTTTGCTTCAGCGTCCCGGAAAGATCGGCGAGCGAGGTGTGATTCTTTTCGATCTTTACCATGAGGTCGTACGCACACTTCCCCACGCTCGCAAGCACACTTCCTGTGCGAGAGTGTCGCACCCACTGGTCGTACGCGTCGCCATGCTCAAAAAGTATGTTCTTTTCGCCCACGCGCAACACGAGCACGTCACTGGTTCCCGGATGGACACTGTGCGGAGAACCCGCACCGCGTGTGGCATACTCCACACCATCGGCGATCGAAACGACTACATCATCGTGCATACGAGGACGAGTGAGCCAGGTCATGTCCATCGGTTCCCCGGCTTCGCCGAGCACCCGTCGCCGTACGGCACGCTCCGCGAAAAGCGCGGGAGAGCGCAGGAGAAGCCGATCGTGGTTGCCACGGACGAGGTGTAGCCGTCCTTCCATATCGAGTCCGCGCAAATGCATGAGCACCTGCCGGTCTGCAACGGTCTCGCGCTCATGCCGATTCCCGTCGAAAAGATCGCCAAGCACCACCACCTTTCGGTACCGCGTTTCGGTGAGCAACCGAAAGAAGAGATCGCTCCTGTTTCCCCCCTTTGCACCCCACAGGTGCAGGTCGCCGGGAATAAGGTACGCGATACCCTGTTCACGTTGCACACGATCGACCACCCGAAAAGCTTCTTCCGAGGAAAGTGGAGCGAGACGAGACATCGGTATACGATTCATCACGCCTCAGTGTACCAAACATCGAAGGATGGGCGCCAGTTGTCGCACACGGTCTCACTCAGCTTCGCTACATGGCCGCTGCTGCGGCTATCGTTCCCCGCCCCCTTCGCAAAACAATAGTCGCGGAATGCTTTCGCATCCCGCTCCTTTGTTTTGTGTCGGGGGTGGGGAACGATCCCACGACCTCAGCGTTATGAGTGCTGTGCTCTAACCAACTGAGCTACCCCGACAGTGGTCTCAGGGTACCATGAGCGAACCTCATTTTCAACGTCACTACTCAAAGAGGGCGTTCGCTGCCGCCTTCAAGAGCGGGTGCCGTTTCGAGCGTGATGCGTCCGGGAAGTAACCGGTGCCGATGTTCCACACCATCGCCCCACCCAACTTTTCGCTACGCACGTAGGCCATTTTTGCCTCGATCGAGCGCTCGTTCTCGTACGAAATGTACCCGCACTTCATGGCACCTCGCGCACGGGTGAACGAGAGGTACGGCACCTCGGCACGCGAATCCCACTTGACCGACTTTTTCGTGTAGTAGTCCTCCATCATGGTACGCATGCTCATCACTCCCACATCCCCCGGGGCAAAGCCGCTCGGGATCTTTTGACGCGGGCGCTTCACGGGATACTCCCAGCAAGTGGCATAGGTTCCGACCCCGATGCCGAGCTTTTCTTCGGGTACACCGGCACGCAAGTAGGCGCCCACGCTCGTTTGTATCGAGCTCGGGATATTGTCACCATCACCATCGAGCGCACCACCATGCCAGCTCTTCCAACCCGGCCACGGCCCCGCCATCGAATAGCTCATGATGAAAAGGCGATCCGCGTGCTTTGCAAGCTCGCCGTACCACGAAAGGTCCTTTTTGTCGGCAAGTGTGGTTTGGACCCAGTTCACCGGTACGGTAATGAGCAGGTCGGGATCGGCTGTGCGAAGATCGCGCACGAGCGCAAGGACACTGTCTTTGTCGCCCGTACGTATGGGCTCCCAATTCACATCCACCCCATCATACCCGAGGTCATGCACCAGCGTAATGATATGCTCAACGAAAGCGGCGCGGTTCGCATCGGACGTGGCACCGAGAAAGTCGTCCTGTTCGTTCGGCCCTCCGAGCCAAATGAGCGACTTCACACCCGCCTTGGTGGCGCGACGCTCGACATCAAGCGCCATGTCGCGCCCGTCGCCGTTTTTGAGGTGCCAGTGCTCGTCGAGCGTACCGTCCGGGTTCACCCCTACTCCACCCACCACAATGTGGGTCATGAGCGTATAATCCACATCCTTGGGTTTCAGGTAGCCGTTCTGGTAGCCGACATAGTAGCTCATGAGCCACGGCTCGCCGACCTTTGCACTCACTGCCTTCTTTTCCCCGGGCACAAGGAGTGCCGCCTCGGCCACGCCGAGCGGTGCAAGAAAAAAGCCCAAAATGAGAACGCTTGCTACGATACTTTCGAATTTCATCCACATACAGTTTTAGACGAACGAGCGCTTCACCTCTTGCACCGGCGACACTCATCCGTTCTACACAGACTCCTCACCGTGTTCTTTCCGCACGAGCGGTAGTTCAATCGTAAAAGTTGAACCCTTTCCCACACCCGGCGAAGCGACGTGAATCCAGCCATTGTGCGCATGCACGATCTCTCGCGCAATGTAGAGCCCCAGACCACTGCCATACACGGTGCCATCGTTCGCGTTCGACGCGCGAATGAACTTGTTGAAGAGGCGCTCCTGCTCGCCCACCGGTATGCCGACACCCGAGTCGGAAACGATCACCGTGACCGAATGCTGTTCCGGGAAGACCTGCAACGCAACCCGCACGAACCCATGTTCCGTGTACTTGATGGCATTCTCAAGCATGTTTGAAAACACCTGTCGAAGCTTTGTGTCGTCACCATACACAAGCGCTTCTTGATCCGAACTCGCATCGATCGTAAGGTCGAGCGACTTCGTCTTTGCCGCAAGCAGGTGATCGTTCACCACCTCGGAAACCAACGCACTTAGGTCGAGGTTCTGAAAATGATACGACAGACGACCTTGCTCGATGCGGGTGACATTCAAGAAGTCGTCGACCACCGAGCTCAGATGTTGACCGGAACGAAAGACGCGCACGAGCGGATCCTGCAACTTAGCCGGCACCTTGCCGAACGTACCTTCAAGCATCATGGAAGTGTACCCGCGTATGGCCGCTATGGGGGAACGCAGCTGGTGCGATGCGAGCGAAACGAACTCGGTCTTCTGTTTGTCGAGGTCGCGCAATCGTGCGTTCGCGTTCGCCAAGTATCGCGCGAGCCGTTCGCCTTTTTCCCGGTTCATCTCGTCAAGCGAAAGCCGATGCATGTGGTACAGTGCGGCAAGGAACGCGATGCCGAAAAGGAACAGCGGCACGCCGGGATCAAAGGCGTGTACGGCGGGAGAGAACAAGAGCATCCAGAACACCGCCCCGTAGAGCAACGCGAACGATATGGCAAGAATGAGTCGTATATGGTGGGGCTTTGGGGACACGTGTGTCGCGGCAAGCATAAGCGGAATGAATACCGCACAGCTCACCAGTGGGTGATAGCTGAAAAAACCATACATCGGGAGCATGCTCACCGCTGTCGCAAGAGCCAGAAGCGGCACCCACACGAGGGTGGCACCGACCTTGGCCAGTTCGTGCGAGGAAGTTCGAACATCCCTGAACCTTTGGTACAGCACCGCGATAGACCACGCAAAAGATCCCGCAAGCGCAAAAGCGAGCGCGTGGTGAAAAAGACCCGGCACAAGGTATGCAATCCCGTCGACAACATACGCACCATCGAGGAAAGACACTCCGAATGTGAACGAGAGTACAAGCATCACTCCGAACGCAAAAAAAGCCCTCCCGCCCCACACACCCGTACGATCACCGGGCATGACCGTACGCACAAGCACATACGGCAAAAAGGAGAGTCCGGCATGAGCAACGTGCCACCACCACATCTGCACATGCGGACCCGTTGTGTGGTGGACAAGGAAAACAGAAAAGAGCCACACGCTCCACATACCCCCGACCGCAAGCCACGCGCGCTGCGCCCCCGAAACGCTCGCGCGGTAGAGTACGACCACGGCGACCACCCCGCAGAGAAGGGGTATCAAACCAAGCAATGACATGAGGTCGAACATGACAATGATCACTATCGTACAAAACGCGAGTGTGCTTCTGTGAAATACATCCACCTCGCGGCACCGCAAGTGCGCTACCTACGCCGCACCGGCAACCCCACTTCGAACGTCGTACCCTTCCCTTTTCCTTCCGACATTGCACGCACGGTGCCTCCATGCGCCTCCACGATGCTCTTTGCGATAAAGAGACCGTGTCCGGTGCTGTGCACGTTGTACTTGAGCGAATCGACACCACGCCCGCCCTGGGTGAAGAGTTTCGCCCTATCTTCCTGCGAAATGCCGATGCCGGTGTCCACCACCCGCAACACGAAGCGCTCGGCGACGCGTGCGAGTGAGGCCCGCACGGAACCCCGCTCGGTGTAGTGGATCGCGTTCTCGAGCAGATTACGCAACACGTGTTCGGTTACGTTCTGCTTGTCACCCACACAGATGTGCTCGCCCTCCGGTATCTCGACCGTAAGCGCGAGACCCTTCTTTTCGGCAAGCGGACGCACGACCTCGACCTGCGTACGTAGCGCACCCGCAAGATCGAACGGCGCAAAGGCGAACGTCATGTTGCCACTCTTCAGGTTCGCCGACCGGAGGATGTTCTCGACCGTGCTCACCCCATCGTTCAAACGCTCAAGGGCGGAACGTGACACGGCCGCCACCTCTTCCGACACGGGCCCGAGGTCGCCCTGGCCGATCGCCGCAAAGCCGTTGCGTGCGACCGTGAGGTACCCCTTCACCTCGTGGCTTAGGAAGTGAATGAAACGCTCTTGCCCCTCGTTCGCTTCAGCAAGCTTCCGCCTGGCATCAACTTCCCTGCGCACACTTCGCACGAGCGCGATACCGAACGCGATCGAGAGTGCGAGGGTAAGCACCGTTATGATGCGTGAGGTTTCCGACTTCACGACCAGGAGCAGTGAGCCGATGAGGATCCAGAGTACGAGGACGAGGGCTTGCGATGCAAAGATCTTGATATCAAACGTTCGATACCTCACGATCATGTATGTAAAAAGTCCAAAAAACAAAAGTGCCCCAAGTGGACTGAACAATAAAACCTCGTAATTATGAAAGTACTCACCTATGACATCTGGAAAAAAAACGAACAGCATAAAAGCGAGACCTCCCAGCGCAACAAGCGTTCGCTGCAATAGGGAATCAATATTTTCTCGCCTTACCAAGGTTCTATGAAGGAGAAAAACAAAAAATAAGCAAACAAAAAATTCCAGTGCATACAAGTAGTAGTGCAAGGGTCCGATCTCCGGCTCACATTCCACAAGATCGAAGTAGTGTGTATTGAAGTCCGTCGGAAGGAGTGAGAGTATTGGGATCGAGGTGCTCCATAAATAGTAGTAGACGTTCTTGTGTAACTTTTCTCCATTGAAAAATTCTAGGATGAACTGCAACAATAGAATAAGTAGCAGGAACCGAAAGAGGATAACGAGTTGCCATGAGAAGTACACCATTCCTGCAGGAACGGCTATCCATGTAATAATTTCGTTAAGTAAATACAAGCCGTACACTACGGTCAATAAGAAAAAAGTCGTGCTTGTGGAGTTTTTTGCTTTACTCCGAAAGCTCAAGAATCCGAACAAAAAAGCGATGAGTATGGTTGGGACATATGAGTACCATAAGAGCGACGGTGCCACCGTGGTGTCGAAAACACCAAGTAGATTCGGAACCGCATCAACGCACGCCATCATAGTTTGAGAAAAATAGTACAACCCATGATCATAGACTTTCGGACATCTCACCCGAAACAATGGGCTCGAAATCTTCAACAATCACATACCGAACAAAAGTAAACAGTACCGAGCACGTAATGCATACGACTATGGCCCATGCGAAGCTAGGATTCATACAAAACTCCGATTACTCACATATAAGCACATTTCTCCAAACAATGTTGTAACTTATCAACAGCAACAGCCATTGGAGTATGTACTCCCCACATGCGCGTGGATGAAGTGCATGCAACGTGATACCCTCATATACAAGCGAAGGTTATTAGGTAACAGATAGAATCAAAAACTATGAACGCACAAGAATTAATTCGCACGCTCTCCTGGGTCCATCCAGACCTAATGGTCGCCGCTTCTCCGTCCGGTGGAAATGGTGTATACGCAAGCGCCGATATTATTAAAGGCACCACGGTCGTAATGTACGGAGGGCACGTCATGACCCTCGAACAAGAGAGCGCGCTGGACGACAGGATACGGGACTATCCACACCAGATTGATGATCATCTGGTCATTGGCCCCTCGCAGGTGGACGAGATTCAAACCTCAGATTACATCAACCACTCCTGCGATCCAAATTGTGGGTTCACCGGACAAATACGACTCATTGCTATGCGCGACATCAAAAAGGGTGAGGAGGTCACCTTCGATTATGCGATGGTCGTATCTCAGACCAAGTATGTACTATCCGCATACGAACTTGAGTGTAAATGCGGTAGCATGCGTTGTCGAGGCACAATAACTGCAAATGACTGGCGTTTACCGGAACTGCAATCACGCTATCGTGGCTACTTCCAAGAATATATTGAAAAAAAGATTGCGCATAGTGATGCGGAGGACTAGCAAAGTATTTGCGCTACGGCATTACATAGCTGCACTGCTGCCCGCGCACATACCCATACACCCCCTCCGGGTACGCCTCCCAGTTCCTGTTCGACTCTATCGAAGGCGTCACCGAGGGAACGATGAGCGGGCGAACGCCGAAGTGCTCAAGTACGAAATGGAACGCGGGCTCGACGACGTCGACAAAGAGCCTGTTCTCTTCCGTGTCGCAGGTCACAAAATACTCGAACAAAATCCCATGCAAAATGAACAGCGCGAAATGTTTCTTGTAATGCTCGAGCAGATTGCCACGATGGTGGATGGTGATCCATGCCGATTCGTCGGAAAGGTACACCGGCTCTTTGACCACGTGCTGAAAGAGCTCGTTGTGAAATTGGCCCAAAGGGGTACCGCGAAAGGTCGCAAGCTCCCGAAGCGAACGCCCGTTGCTCTTGTTGAAATCGAGTACCGTAATATACTCGGTGCGCTCACCACCGATCGTGTTGCCACGCACGATCGGCAGCTTGCCCAATGCACGCTTGAGCGAGTTCTTGGGAACGAACTTGTCGTCGAGGTCTTGGCCGATCACCGCCGTCCATTCCATCCGCGAAGCCATGTCCAAAAAGAAAAGGGACTCGAAGTTTGGTGTCGCCACGTGCCGCGCCAGATAGAGCACCGGCCCCTCGCGAAACGGGTCCGGCACGTCGGTCCCGAGGAAAAGCTCGACCCTGCGACGAAGCTCGCGGTCTTCGCGCCGAGCGCGCAGCTGTGCAAGCGCGTCGGAAAAAGTGGTGTAGTAGTACGTAGCTTCCATGGTGTGGCTTCTACGTGACACAAAACGCGGTATTAAAAACAGGGTCGCATTCACGCGGCCCTGTTCCCACATCAGACCGAACCCCGATGAGCGATCGGCTGCTGTGGTATGTCGTTGTTTTTTTGTTGCGCTTCATGGTGTTCCCCCGAATCATGAAGACCTTCGATCGTATCCCCTTCATCACCTCCGAAAAGTACCACACTTCCGGCAACGATGCAAAGGATCCCCACGACCCGCACGGCAAGGCCGGCACCTCGGAGCCGTTCGCGGTGGAACGTGGAACCAAGACGTGCTGCCAGAAGGCCGATCAGGAGCACAAAGAGCGGCTGAAGGGCGATCGATGCCTGCACGAGCGCGGTCGAGGGTCCGAGCACCACAGCACCGTAGAATGCGAGGATAGCGACATTGTCGGCTATCTCGTTCACGAAGTTCACGGCGAGGCCGAACGCATCGCGCCGGCCCACAAAGGCGTGAAAGTCGCGCCGGTACGAAGGCACCACGGCCCACAAGACCATACCGGTCGCAAAGCTCCCCACGCTCATCCAGAACGCGGTGCCCCAGTAGTTCTCCTCGAGGGCGGTACCCTTAAAGAGGAACGCGGCGAGCGCAATAATGAACGATGCGAGCGCCATGAGGGCGACGACCCGCACATTCACCCCACCGTACCCCTCTTCCTCACCCTTCTTCCGCAACTCCATGTTAAGGACGAATGAGCCGGCAAGGATGATGCACCCCGCCAACAGTTCGAGCGAGCTCGGCACCTCATCAAAGAACGTAAGTCCCAAGATGAAACCGAACACCGGCACCAGTTGGAAAAGCGGGCACACCTGCGTCTCGTCCGCCTCATCAAGCGCGTAGAGGTATGGCATGAGCCAGAGTATCTCCAGCACGCCGACCCCCATGGCAAGAAGCATTTCCTTACCGCTCAGATCGAGCGGATCGGCCGCTATCACACCCTCGTGCGCAAGACCATGGGCAAGCAGGTAGATGAAGCTACCCACCACGAGCGCAAAGAAGCTCGAGATGAGGACCAGAGTTCCCACCGTGCTCGCACTATCCACCTGCGCCTTGTAGCGCGTGAGCAAGTAATGGTCGATGAAGGTGCCAACCGCCCAGGTCACCAGAGCGAAGAGCAACAAGAAGAGCCACACCGTGTTCATTTCTCATACCTCCGTATTTTTCAAGGAACATCCGTGTTTGATCGATCCTAAATATATACAATATAATACTAGAAACTTACTGTCAAGTCCACCGGAAGTGCTCGCTCACGCCCTCCGCAGACCGCACAACATCGTCGTTTTTGCGAAGAGCCCGCTCAGTGCGACCTCGCAAATCCTGAATTATTCGACGATCATCACGAAATCCCCGGATCGCCATACCATACGAGTACTCACCTTCTCGTGTAGTTTCTACGACCGGTGAAGCATACGCGTGCGAACGAGCGCGCAACCCCTGCCCGACGAAAGAGGCGGTGCTCGCCAAACGAGAAGCCGGGAAGGTGGGTGCGCGAATCAGCTCTTTTCCTCCTCGGACCCGAATTGATCGTGCACTTCGTCGTAGAAAAGTTTTGAAACTTCCCGGACCGTGCTCTGCAACTCTGCCAACGAATCGCCGCGCGACATGACGCAGAGCAGGTACGGATGTTCGGGATAGTACACGATACCGCAATCATGGAACTGCACCGTGTAGCCATCACCCACCATCTGTCGCTCTCCGAACTTATGCGCAACGGGGATATACGATGGCACCCCCTGCACGATACCCTGCGTGAACGATGATTGTGAAAGTATCGACAGGGCAAGCTCGGAGTATTCTCTGGTAAGGTAGGACGCATTGTACAATACTCGAAAGAATGCCGCGTATTCACGAACCGTCAAACGAAGGTCTCCGCTGTCTTCGAGATTGAACGGAACGCCGATCTGCGCAAAGGTATCAGCGAGCACATCTTCGTTCACGTACGACCGAAGCGCCTTCACGGCAGTATTGTCGGAATATATGATCATGTGTTCGAGAAGTTCTTGAATACTGTACTCGACTCCCGACCGCACCCCCGACGAGGTGGCGATGTTCTGCGAAAGGGTATGTTCCATATCGTCCGTGATCAGCACCCGATCCTGTAATAGCGCGGGCTTCGTTTCCGCCTGCTTCAGTACTGCGATCAGTATGGGAACCTTCACCAGACTCGCAGGTACGAAGGGTTCGTCGTACGAGAGGCCATACCAAGGTCCGTTGCTCAGGTCTCGAAAGTATACGGAAACACTTTCATATCCGTACTGTTTGGTCATCCTGGCAATAAGGGCATCAAGCTTGGTTTTAAACAGCTTGATCCGAGGTGTCGCCGCAACCTCGGTCTCACACTCGATCAGAGGATCGATGAATCGGTATGCGGTTGAATTCTCGCGTACCGGTTGTTGTCCGGTACCACCCAAGGGCGGACTATCGATGCCATCTCCCACGTACAAAGTCGCACCGACACCCAAACAGATCCCGAGACACAAAGAGATCACGTAGTACACAGGTGATGTGTCGCGCGACACCGGAGGCTTGCGATCACGGTTCATACCAACATGACGGTCCTGATATCGGGACCGCATATGCACCATTGTAACACATTCCCATGGGAAGAATTCATCGAGCTCATTTCGAGACACCCGACCTTCGAACCTCGTGCCACAGCTTCACACCGTATATCAAACCCCCTCTTCGCGAAGGATGTCCACCGCCTTGCGGGCGTTCTTGGAGAGCTTGGCGGGTATTTTGATATCGAGGGTGATGTAAAGGTCGCCCCGCGTGCCGCCGCGGCCCGAGGGCACCCCCTTGCCTTTTATGCGCAACCGCTCGCCGTGCGTCACCCCCTCGGGTATCTTTACGGACATGGGGCCGTCGAGCGTATCGAGCTCGTGCTTTGCCCCCAGTATGGCGTCCGTGAGCTTGATGCTGTGATGCATAACGATGTCGTTGCCTTCCTTGGTATAGCGTGGGTCGCGCTTGACATGAATCTTCACGTAGAGGTCACCCGCCACCCCTCCCGGTATCGCTTCTCCCGCACCGGATAGGCGCACCATCTCTCCATCATCGATACCTGCGGGCACCGCGACAGGGATCTCTTCCTCGCGCCGCGCCACTCCGTGCCCCGCACAGCCGCCACACTTCTCTTGCGGAACCTTTCCGGATCCGTGGCACACCGTACACTCTCGCGCTGTGGAAAACGTACCGAACATCGTCTGTCGCGTTTCGTGCACCTTACCCGCACCATTGCATGCGCCACACGTGGCGAGCGAGGTGCCCTTGCGCGCACCGGATCCACCGCACTCTTTGCATGTGGAAAGTTTGGTGATGAGTACCCGTCGCTCCACGCCGAACACCGACTCTTTGAAAGAGAGCTCGATATCGATCGATATGTCGCGCCCGCGCGGCGTACGGCTGCGCCTGCCGCCGCCGAAGAACTCGCCGAACATGTCGCCGAGATCGAATTCGACCCCCTGCCCGCCGAAACCTTGTCCGCCGAAGCCGGAAAAGTCGAAGCCACCGAAACCCTGCCCGCCGTGCGCGTGACCTCCCGCACCGCCGAATGTTTGGCCGTACGTGTCGTACTCCGCGCGCTTTTTGTCGTCGGAGAGCACCGCATAGGCCTCGTTCGCCTCCTTAAAGCGCTGCTCGTCGCCACCTTGTTTGTCGGGGTGATACCGGTGCGCCAACTTGTGGAAAGCTTTTTTGATCTCTTCCTTTGACGCACCGCGCTCCACGCCGAGTATACTGTAATAATCTTTAGACATACGGTGTAGCGTTTTAAGTACTCAATGCTCTGTTGTCCGAGTTTCCCGTATACGTATACGAATCCCGAATACGGTGCTAGCCCGTCTCCGCATCGCGCACCTTGGGACCCTCATCGCCGCCATCATCCTTCTTCTCGTCCGCCTTCGCCTCTCCCTGCTTGCTCATGGCCTCGCCTATCTTCGAGAGCTCGCGGGAAAGTTCGTCCGTCGCGTTGCGGATCGCCATACGGTCGGTGCCGTCCTTGTACTTTTTGAGCGCGTCGATCTTCGCCTGCACCCCCTGCTTCACGTCGTCGCCCACTTTCGCACCATGCTCCCCAAGGGACTTTTCCGCAGTGTAGATGAGCTGTTCCGCCATATTCTTGGTCTCCACAAGCTCGCGCTTTTCTTTGTCCTCCGCCTCGTGATCTTTTGCCTCGTTGCGCATGCGCTCGATGTCGGCATCCGAAAGGCCGGAGCTCGCTTCGATGCGGATCGACTGCTCTTTACCGGTCGCCTTATCCTTTGCCTTTACGTTCAAGATACCGTTCGCATCGACGTCGAATGTGACCTCGACCTGCGGCATGCCGCGTGGCGCGGGCGCGATACCGTCGAGAATGAAGCGCCCGAGCGATTTGTTGTCCGCCGCCATCGCCCGCTCGCCCTGCACGATATGGATCTCGACCTGTGTTTGGTTGTCCGCCGCAGTCGAGAAAGTCTGACTGCGCTGGGTCGGTATGGTGGTATTCTTTTCAATGAGCTTGGTCGCCACATTACCCATCGTCTCGATACCGAGCGAGAGCGGTATCACGTCGAGCAAGAGCACATCCTTCACATCGCCCTGCATGATACCTCCCTGGATCGCGGCGCCCGCCGCCACCACTTCGTCCGGATTGATCGATTTGTTCGGCTCTTTGTTGAAGTACGCGCGCACCGCCTCCACGATGGCCGGCATGCGCGTCTGACCGCCCACCAGGATGATCTCGTCAATGTCTTCCTTCTTGAAGGGCGAGGCTTCTATCGCACGCTTGGTGATAGCCATGGAACGTTCGATGAACTCAGCCGCAAGCTCCTCGAGCTTCGCCCGCGAAAGGTGCAAGAGCAAGTGTTGCGGACCTTCGTCGGTCGAGGTGATGAATGGGATGTTGATCTCGGTTTCAGCAACGGTCGAAAGTTCCATCTTCGCCTTTTCCGCCGCCTCATCGAGACGCTGTAACGCGAGCGAGTCCTTGGTGACGTCGATCCCCGACTCCTTTTTGAACTCGTCCGCTATCCAACGCACGATCTTCTGGTCGATGTCACGACCCCCCATGTGCGAATCGCCGTCGGTACTCTTGACCTCGATCACGTCGTCGCCCACCTCGAGGACCGAGATGTCGAACGTACCGCCACCAAAGTCGTACACCACGATCTTTTCGTTCTTCTTTTTGTTGAACCCGTACGCAAGCGCGGCCGCCGTCGGCTCGTTGATGATGCGCTTTACCTCCAGTCCGGCTATCTTGCCCGCATCTTTGGTGGCTTGGCGCTGACTGTCATTAAAATATGCGGGAACGGTGATGACCGCTTCGGTGATCTTTTCGCCCAGCTTTCGTTCCGCGTCGTTCTTGAGCTTTTGAAGGATCATCGCGCTTATCTCCTCGGGACTGTAGTCCTTGTCGCCCATACCGATCCGCACGCCGCCGTTGTCGGCACGCTTCACTTCGTACGGCACGATGCCTTTGTCCTTCTGCACGGTATCTTCCTCAAAGCTGTGGCCGATGAAGCGCTTGATGCCGTAGATGGTGTTCTTCGGGTTGGTGACGGCCTGCCGCTTCGCGACCACACCGACCGCACGCTCGCCTTTTTTGTTGATGGACACCACGGAAGGCGTCGTGCGGTTACCCTCTTCGTTCTCAACGATGCGCGGCTCACCACCCTCAATGATGGCCATTGCGGAGTTTGTCGTACCAAGATCGATGCCAAGTATCTTTGCCATATGTTTTTGACACTTACTCTTTATAATCCGGCTCCAAGAGCGCAAGCACCAAACGAACGAAATGATAGATATAGGCGTCTCGTTCGTCGTTTGGGGTCTGTGTTCTTCGTCCGGTCGCTGGTAAAGCACTACCCGTGCTGGTACACCACCACCTTCGCCGCTCGGACCACTTCGCTCCCCACTTTGTACCCATGCTGCAACACTCGAGCGACGGTATTGTCGGCTTGCGCGTCGTCCGTCTGCTGCACGCTCATGCACTCGTGCAGGGTCGGATCGAACTCGTCGCCGATCGCACCGAAAGTGGAGAGGCCTTCCGCCTCGAGCGCTCTATGTATCTGGCCGAAGATACGCTCCACACCCCCACGCCAGGTGACGTCGACCTCGCTCCATCGCGGATCGTTCAGTGCGGAAGCGTACGCGTCGAGTGCGGGTATAAGCGACCGGACCACCTTTCCGCGCGCACGGGTACCGTCGCGCTCACGTTCCTCCTCGACGACGCGCCGAAAGTTCACCAGATCCGCCTTGGCGCGTTGCCATCCGGCAAGGTTCTCATCGCGCTCTTTTTGGCACTCCTTGAGCTCCTCGCGCACGGACTTGAGCTTGTGTGCAAGCGCGGAAGCGTTCGCTTCACCTTCTTCGAGCGCAAGCTCTTCGCCCGAATCCGCGTCGAGTATCACCTCTTCTTCGTGGTCATGTGCGTGACGGGGAGCTTTCATCGCACCACAGTATATGCGGAAAAAAAGGGTGTGTCAAATATGGCATTGACATACAAAATATTCATTGTGGTTGTGGCCTCACGTTCTGCAACCCATGTTGACCTATTTCACCAGTGCACGGGAGAGACACCGTGCTCTCTCAGGTACTCGTTCGTTTTGCTGAAATGTCGACATCCGTAAAAACCAGCATGTGCGGAAAGCGGCGAAGGATGCGCGGCTTCGAGCACCAAGTGTTTCTTCGTATCGATGAGCGTTCTTTTCTTGCGCGCATAGTTACCCCAGAGCAAGAAGACCACGTGCTCCCGCCTCCGGGACAGCGCATCGATCGCCGCGTCGGTGAACTCCTCCCACCCCTTTCCTTGGTGGCTCCCCGCCTCACCCGCTCGCACGGTGAGCGTCGCATTGAGGAGGAGCACGCCCTGCTCCGCCCACCGCTCCAGATTGCCATGCGGCGGGACCTCGGTACCGAGGTCGCTTGCGATCTCCTTGTAGATGTTTCGAAGCGAAGGGGGTACCTCTACCCCTTGCGGCACACTGAAGCAGAGTCCGTGGGCTTGACCGGGGCCATGGTACGGATCCTGCCCGAGCACCACCACCTTCACTTGATCGAAAGGGCACCGGTTGAAGGCGTTGAACACGAGCTTGGGTGGCGGGTAGACCGCGGTGTGGAGGTACTCGGCTTTCACAAAGTCGGAGAGGGTGCGCCAGTACGGCAGCACGAACTCACCCGCAAGCGCTCGCTTCCATGAGGGTTCGATACGAACGACATCGTCACGCGGCATGAACGTATTGTAGCACATGAGTCTGAAACACCGTCAAAATACTCTTGTATGGGATCGATCGTCACTCATAACAAAACCCCGTACGAACGGGGTTTTGTTATTCGCAAACCGCCAAACTACAGACTGAGACTCTTGAGCTCTTTCCACGTCTTCATGTCGAACGCCTTGAGTGCGTTATCGCTCAGCACGTAAAAGTAGTCGTCGAGGTAGAGTGCGCGGCGTACACCGTAGCCGGAAACGGCATGCTTAAGCGAAAGCGTGTCATTTGCGTACGAGAAGACGTATCCGCCATTGCTACCGGGTATGAAGAACACCTTGTTGTCCGCATCACGCAAGAACGCATGGTGGTTGTTCTCGACCTCGCTCCAACTTTCCTTGATGAGGTACTTCGACTTTTCGGTTGGCTTCGCAGGATCGCTCACGTCGAAGATCGAGATCTTGACCCCGTTATCCTCGCGCCCCACGCCAAGCACCCGGTCGTCACCCAAATACTCAAGGTATGCACTGTAGCCGGGGATCTTGAGCTCACCCGCCACCTTGGGAGCGGTGGGTATGGAGAGATCGAGCACATAGAATGGATCCGTTTGACGGAACGTGACCAAGTATCCGACGTCACCCATGAAGCGCACCGAGTACACGCGCTCCGTTTGCCCCAGACCCTTCACACTCCCCACGATCGAGAGTGCGCTGTTAAGCACATACACATCGTTCTCACTTTCGACACCACCCCATCCATCATCGACCGTAACAGCGACACGCAGGTTCCCAGCATGTTCGTCGAGTGCGAATTGATTGAGCAAGTGCCCGGGAACACTACCAACCGCGGCGATCGTGAGGGTGTCGACCGGAATGCGGGCCACACGCGTGCGGTACATGTCCCGAACCTTCGCTCTCACAAGCTCGCGCATCTTGTTTTCCATTTCGGTCTCGATTCGCAACCGCTCGTCATCGGACTTCTGCATCATTTCCGCTTCGAAGATCTTTCTGATCTCCTGCAATTTACCGGCGTCGGAAATGCCATACCCCAATATCGCCTGTGCACGTGTCCTTGCACCTTGTGACACGTACGGACCCATCGCCTCCAACACGATGCCCGCCATGATGCTATCACGAACGCCATACTCTTGCGTTGCAACATACAGGTTTTCCTTGAACATCGCCACGGTCGCATTGCTCGACTCCGCCGCGAAGCTCGCGCGCCTGATCGCCATTCCGGTCTGTGGATCGAGTGCAAGCATCGTGTACAGACTGTCCGCCGGCTCCAGTCGCTCCGGCACCAATATGTCACCGCACGACACAACCAAATCGACCCCACCACGTCCCAAGGGCGCGATCGGGCACGGTCCCGCGTTACGCAGGTAGGTGCTCGTCACCAGGTAGATCGTATCGTTCTGCAATCGTGCGGTCACGACCGAGGTGTTATTTTTAAGCGCATAATCCCACACCTTCATGGGTTTTTTGGGGTCGGCAATGTTATACGCGACGATGCTGGGATACGAGAAGATCACCAGGATCTTTTTGTTTTGGACCAAAAGCATCTCGCCGGTCTCTTTGATCGAGTCGCTCAAAAGCGCCATGTCGGCGGGTGGAAGCGCGTCGACGATCTTGCTGCGCCGATCACTCTCATGATAGGCCGGCATCATCCTGTCGGTGGATACCGAAACGGAATCGACCGTCGCGGGTGCAGCGTCAATCCGCATCTCTCGGATTAGCTCTCGGTCCTGATTATACCGCGCCGATTCGTTCCCAATGAATATGCTCGAGCCGTCCGTCTTTACGATATCCGGCTCATCGATACCAGCGACCTGTACATTGGTGCCGGACACACGTTCCGCACGTTCATTGGACTTCGACATACCGGCATCCGCAGCCTGTGGCGCGATGTCTGTCCCGACAACCCGCGCCCTCAGCGACGCCACATCTCCATAGTTACGCTCCGCCGTAACATACTTTGCGAGATCCGTCGAGTCGCGTACGGCACGGTAGCCATGCCCACCCTGCGCCATGCCCGCACCCTGTGATTTGCGCACGAGTGCCGACCTCCCGACCGGGCCCACACTGTTGCCATGCCACTCGGGCATCGAAACGGTGTCCGTATAGAAGGCCCGTACCGCGGCACGCGTCTGTGCACCGTAGTACCCCGTGGCGCCTGCGGGGATCGAGTACCCGAGACCGATCAGACACTCCTGTAACGCGCGCACCGATGCGCCACTTGCACCATACTGCGCACCGGTCATGCTCTCGGCCATGCACGCCGCACTGGCCGACGGGACGAATACGAAACACAGGGCCAACAAAACGCCTATCGCGATGGATAATGTGATGAATGGGCGTACGACCGCCCGATGTGTGCTGTTCATATACGCTTCAGTGTACACGCACTCGCGTCGACCGCAAAATGTAGGGTGTTCACACGTACCAAGCGAGGTTCAATCGCACCACATCTTCCCATGTCGTAGTGTAGCGAGGTGAACACATGGCGTGACGCGCTTCCCACGACGTCGAACCGCACTCTGTGGCGACCCGCACCACATCACCCATGCGGTTTCGAAGCGTATCGAGCTCGCGCATAAGCGACGCACGTGGTCCCACCGCTTCACCGAACACGGTATTGGCGGGCACGCGCTCCTCCGGTACGATACCTTGGGCCAGAACACCCGCCTTGATGTAGCGTACCTGCGAACGGTACACGCGATCGAGCATGCCACACGCGATACCGGTGAACGTGAGCGTGTCGTTTGCCGGTACCGTGAGCGTTTCGGATACGTGCCACACCGCGCGCTTCCCTTCATACGAGCTTACAAGAAAAACACGCACGGTACTTGCGGCAAGTTGTTCGGTACGAAGCGTCTCCGCCACCTTTCGAGCATGGTACGTGACCGCACGAGCAAGTGTGGCACGGTCGGAAGCCGGCGTACCGAACGAGCGCGAGTGCAACAGTGTCTTACGTACCGGTGTCTGCTCACCGACCGGAAAACAGGAAAGTCCGCGCAGCTCGTGCATCGTGCGCAAGCCGCGTACGCTCATACGGGTACGCACCCATGCATCATCCGCACACGCAAGGTCGTGCGCATTTTTGATGCCCACATCCCGTAGCGCGGGCGCAAGTCGCATTCCCACTCCCCACACCTCCTCGATCGGCGTCGATCGGAGCGCGGCGACAGTCTCATGCGTGTCGATGAGTACACACGTGCCACGTTCGAGTGAAGTGACGTGCGCGCCCTGACCACTTCCGTGTGGCACTGCACGGTCCGCCATCTTGGCGCAGTGGGTGGCAATCTTTGCGAGAGTCTTGGTACGAGCTACACCCACCGAAACGGGCACACCAACCTCGCGGAACAGTGCCGCACGAACATCGAGCATCCACCGTTCGAGAAGTACGCGAGTGATGAGTGGAGGCAACAAGAAGGCCTCGTCGACCGAATACGGTTCGACCGTATGTGAGAATCGGGCGAGTGTGTGCATCACGCGGCGAGAGATGTCGAGGTAGAGGGGAAAGTTGGATGAAAAGACCACGACGTCGTGCGTGCGACACCTGTCCTTCAGCTTGAAATACGGCTCGCCCATCGCGATGCCGAGGTACTTGGCTTCGTTGGAGCGGGACACCACACATCCATCATTGCTCGAGAGGACGATGACCGGCCTATGCAAAAGGTCGGGCCGGAAGAGTCGTTCGCACGAGACAAAGAAGTTGTTGCAATCCACAAGTGCGACGTACCGAGTGCTTGACATATATACCTATACATTGTTTAATGAATAAAGATGAGTATGTACTTCGCGTACTCGCACTGCACTGGGGGGTGCCATGATTACCTTACTACGACACTACCTGCGTCCCTACCGCGGAGACGAGCTCTGTCTTGCGTGCGGCGAGCTGCCTACACCACCACATCCTTGCATACAGGTGTTCGATCCATACCGCCAAACGGACGACACGACTCCTCAATCGACCGTGGAGCCGCTCACGGCGGACAAGGTCGATCCGAAGGAAGTGGTGCTGCTCAAGAGGGCGGGAATACTGTAAGATTTTACCCGGCGTGACCATGGAATGGCCACGCCGGACGTGCGTATTGGATCGGAAACACGTACGTATGAGTTCAATGGCACGGTCGAATGTTCAGAGTCTTCTGCTCAGCGCAACAACAACACCCCACAGGTCGACACCACACTCCGGTGCAAACTCGATCGGGGTCGCATCACGAGTGCCACAAATGAGGAATCGCTTCCCTTCATGTTCGGTATATCGACACACCGTGAGCTCACCCGCACATGCGGCAAGCACCAGCGAACCGGTGTCGGGCGTGCATGCGCGGTCCACCATGAGTATGTCGCCGGTGCGGACGCCGAGGTATGTGTTCTCGGATATGACCACCTCGTCGCTCAGTCCCACGCGCACAAAGTAGGTAGCACTCGGATGTCGCACCAAAAGCGTATCGAGCGAGAGCGGGTTTGTGTATCCGCACTCGACACGTTCACCGGACCTTTCCGGAAGCGTGCTGCCGCACGAAGAGCAGACGCTCATTTCACTCTCGGTCGAGCGACCCTCTGCATCCGCGGCGCTACGTAGGAAAGACACCGTGCTCATAGCATGCGTGTTACTTGATAATGACCTGAATACTCCACCTCGTGAACCGGGATCCGCTACCGCGGATAGGTGCGTATCACGCTTCGCACCACCCCGCCCACCTGGAGCGATTCTTCCGGCCACAGGTCGGGGTAGTCTTCATTCGCCGCCTCAAGGTACCGTCTCCCTCGCTTCTCGCGGAGGTACTTCACCGTCCACTCGCCGTCCATGTTCGCAACGACGATGTCACCCACCCGCGCGTGCTCCGTGCGCTCCACCAAAAGCAGATCGCCCTCGTGTATGCCCGCGTCCACCATGGAAAGGCCTTTCACGCGCAAGAGGTACATTCGCTCACGATCACCGAGCAAAAGCTCGTCCATGGTCACGTGGTCGAGCGCCTGCTCTTCCGCCGGGGATGGAAAACCGGCCTCGACATAACCCACGAGCGGCACTTCGTCACCGAGCGTAAGTGGGAGCAGCTTACCCTTTCCGTCCTTACGTATGACACCCGCTTCCACCAATTTGTCGACCACCTTGGCGACCGCGTTCTTCGAAGCGAAACCGAACAGCTCGCACATCTCACTGTAGCCGGGCATGCGATGGTGCATGCGGTAGTAGTGCTGTAATTTTTGTTTATATTCTTCCATGGTGAACATATGATCCGATACATCTTATGGTATGAGCGAGTCCTTGCCTGTCGAGTGGTTGCCGCTCATCGGCGTGCGGTCCGAAAGATCGTCTCGACCTATGCGGTATTCATTCGAAGTATATGGTTATTGTTTTCATGCGCTCTAGGCTATCCCCATTCTGAATATCCTCGCCACCGCTCCACCCGCCAAACTGCGACGCGCGGGGCTTTTCGGGATACGTCGTGCCGGTCGACGAGTGGCGCTCGCATCATTGTCCGCGTCGGCCGTGATGCGCGCAAGTGTGGCGAGAAGTTCCCTGTGTCGGCGCGCCTCGTCACGGAACGACTGACCTTTGATGATCTTGCGGTCGATGCGATCGTTCAAACGTGCGAGCTCGCGTTGTATCTCTTTTCCAAGGGTGTTCTTGCTCATAGGCCGAAGTGTTAGCTGATATGCATGCAGTATAGGTGAACGGACGTTCACCTGCAAGCGCACAGCATGTGGAATACGTACTTTCAAATGACATACTCGACTCTGTCAAGTCGAGATGCGGCGAAACATACCAAACGACATCCAAGTTCTCCGATGCTGAACAAACCGATGCACCCGTCGAGTAACAGAAATCGGCCAAGCACCACGAAGTATTCTTTTGGAAAGGTCCGACAATGCATCGAACTGTTATGTAGATACGGTATCACCTGCCCGAGCGCACAATCATTCCTCCGTACGATCGGCAATAAACCCGCCGACCTGGCTGTGCCAGAACTCGGCGTAGATCCCGTTTCGCGCGATCAATTCCTTGTGCGAGCCCATCTCGACCACCCCGCCGTTCTCGAGCACAATGATCCTGTCCATGTGTCGGATGGTTGAAAGTCGGTGCGCGATCACTATCGTGGTGCGTCCTTGCATGAGCGCATCGAACGCGCTCTGGATATGTCGCTCTGACACGGAATCGAGCGATGATGTCGCCTCATCCAGTATGACGATCGGGGCATCCTTGAGGAGTGCGCGCGCGATCGCAATGCGCTGGCGCTCTCCACCGGAAAGCTTCACGCCGCGTTCCCCCACGAGCGTGTCGTACCCCTCTCGATTCCTCATGATGAACTCATGCGCATGAGCACGTCGCGCAGCCTCTTCCACCTCCTCCCGCTTCGCACCTTCCTTTCCGTACGCGATGTTCTCGAAAAAGGTGCGATGAAAGAGACCGGGCTCCTGTGGCACATAGGCGATCCTGCGACGAAGCTCATCCTGTCGCACCTTGGTGATGTCCTGCCCGTCGATACGAATGCTCCCGCTCTCCACATCGAGAAAGCGCAGCAAAAGTTTTACAATGGTCGACTTCCCCGCTCCGGAATGCCCCACGAAGGCCACCTTTTCGCCGGGTTGTATGTCGAGCGAAAGATCCTCGAACACGTACCGGCCGTTATCGTACCCGTGCCTCACGTTCGAGAACACGATGTGTCCCTTCGAAACGCGCACCTGCTCCGGCTCGAGCGGATCCAGCACCTCGACCGGCGTGTCGAGGAGTTCCACCATCTCGTTCGCGTCGGTGAGCGCCCGGCTTATGTTAAGCACGTTGCGACTGATCTGCCACACAATATTGAAGCTACGCAACACATACAGGACCACGAGCGTCATGAGTCCCGCACTTGCCGACCCCCGCATCCACAGCACCGCGACACCCGCGATGATCGCGATCTCGAACGCATTGATGGTGACACCTTGGAACGCACTGTTCCAAAAGCCGTTCTGCATCCACGCGCGACGCGCGGTGGTGAGCTGGTACGCGGTCGTTTCCTCGAAACTCGCCCGCTCCCGCGAAGAAGCACCGAACATCTTTACGGTCAAAATGTTCGCAAGGATGTCGGAAAGGTGTGCGGTCACCTTCGAATCCGCCTCGGCGTTCTCGAGTGACTTCGGTATCGTCCAACGCACCATGCCGTACACCAGCCCCCCATAGAAAAACAACCACATGAGAAAGAACACCCCTAACTGCCACGAATGGTACCAGAGCACCGCGACCGCACTGAGAAGCGCGAGCCCTTGCATCCACAGCTGAAATACGATCTGATCGTGCAGCTCCTCGAACGCACGCACGAAACGCTTCACCTTGGCGACGAGACCGCCCGTGAATGTGTCGCTGTAGAAACGGTAGGACTTCCCAATGAGTCCGGAAAGCGCGTAGTCGGCAAGGTGCTTCAATGCATCGCATTGCATAGTAATGATGCAGTAATCGCCGATGCGGTAGAATACGTTGTAGATCACAACGGCGCCAACCAGGTACCAAAGCATAAGCACAAGCAAGCGCGGCGCATCACTACCGCCGGTCGCTATGATATCCACCATCTCTTTGTACAAGAGTGGTACCACTATGGCACTCACAAGCGAACCCAGACCATAGGAAAAGAATATCAGCACCTGCTTGACCGGATACATTCGCACGAACGGCCAGTAGTGCTTGAGTATGGAACACCAGTGAAGTTTTTCATTCTTTTTCATGATGTATGCTAAACGGGTGCTCCGGATACCCGACAATATGCAAACCGCGCGATGACATGGCCGAGTCAAAGATCCGATGGAGCCACTCTACCGAATCAAACGGCAGACCGTTTGTGGGTCATACTGTTTAGGGTATACTCTCGGTACACTTGAAGGAACTTCGGTGCATGGTCGCGCCATCCACACACCTTATATTATCTATTTACGACGTATGAAAACACGCATTCTTTCCCTCTTGCTCGCGGTATCGCTCGGAACGAACGCATACCTCATTGCACGACTTCAACATACTACTGCAGACGTTTCCCCGGACACATCGCAAGAAACCCCGGCAAAAGAAGAATCGACACCGTATGCAAGCGGAGGCACCTACCCGTTCATTCGCGTGGTCGATGGCGACACGGTCATCGTGGGGATCGCGGGACGAAGCGAGTATGTACGCCTGATCGGGATCGACTCCCCCGAACCGAACGACCCTGACGGGCCCGAGTGCTACGCCACGGAAGCGACCGAGCACATGAAGGAACTTGCCCATACCGGTACGGTAGTGCTTCGCTTCGAACCTGCACAAGGATACCGCGACACCTACGGTCGCTTACTCGCGTACGTGGAGCTTACGGACGGTACCGACCTTGGTGAGCGCATGCTTGGCGACGGGTACGCCCGAGAGTTCACCTACGGGCAAGGCCACGCGCGACGTGAGCAATACCTTGCGGCGGAGAACGACGCACGCACCAACGCGCGCGGTCTGTGGGCACCGGAAACCTGCTCCTCGACGGAATGATCGCGATCGAAGGATGCTCGATCCGCCTATCGATCGAGTGGACACAACGCTCGCACCGTGGCGAGCACTTCCTGCGGATGTCCCACCGGAGTGACCTTCTCCCACACCTCCGCCACCTTACCCTGCGGATCGACGAGGAACGTACTTCGCGAGGTACCCATGTACGTGCGCCCCATGAATGTCCGCTCACCCCAAGTGCCGAACGCTTCCATGAGAACATGCTCGGTATCGGCGACCAATGTGAACACGAGCTTCTTCTTTTCGATAAACTTTCGATGCGACGCACACGTGTCTTTACTCACCCCCAACACACGCACCCCGAGCTCTTTGAATGCGCTCGCATGATCGCGAAACCCTTCGGCCTCAAGCGTACAACCGGGAGTATCGTCCTTTGGATAAAAGTACACCACCGCCCACGAACCGAGCAATTCGCGCAAGGTAAACCGCGCACCGTTCTCATCAACGAGCGCAACATCGAGCGGCACAGTATCACCCTTCTGCAACATACACCCATGCTACCACGGATCGACAACGCACGGAACACCGGGCATGTGCGCCCCGTAAAGTGCATTCCGGTATCACTCGTCCGCATCAACAACGCCGATACGGTCGTCTTCGACCTCGATGTATCCGGTCGCCGCACTTTCGACGCATTCGCGAACAAGGTAGTTCGTCTTTGAGAGTGCGTCGTAGGTCATGCGATAGTACTCTCTGGACAATCGCGCGAGCGCGAGCGCCATGGATTCGGTCTCGTATGGATTGTCGGAGAGTTGCGGCAAGCGATCGATCGGGTTCGTCACAAAAAGCGTACTTGCGGATGTAAAGGACGCACCATACTCGGTCGAAACATTATGCGCGACCACAAGCCCCGTTTCGACATCGACAAGTGCATATCGCTTACAATTCGTACCGCACGCAAGTTCGGCTACTGCGAAACGCCCTGCAAAATTCACCCCCTCTCGCAGTGCCCGCTCGAGCGCAGGTGCGTTTTCTTTCGCCTCCGGAAAAAGTGCGAGGTCCAACTTCGAAGCCGGCACCCCTTCGTATGGAATGATCGTCGCGTCGGTACCGGTCGCCTTTCGGCCCTCGGTACGCTCCAAGACCGCTTCACAGGTGAGCGCTTTCGAACGGACAGGGTGTATCTCGGAGGGCTTTTTGCTCACCCCACCGATCTCTTTCACATCACCCCACATCCATAGCACAAAATCACCTGCACAGGTGTGAACCAGCCGCCCCATTGGGTACCAACTCACCGTAAGGCCATCGTACACTTGCTTTCCCTCGGCATCGTAGCACGTGGCGGGAAGCGGACCGAACGCGACCAGTGTCGTTTCGACCGCACGTCGCACCCCGCCGTCATCCATCCACGGCGCCCATACCACACATGCGAAACACACAAGGACGATGAGACTGCGTAGCATACGAGGTTACAGTATACCACCCGAACACAGCGTGCCGCGAATGCACGGGATGCGAGTCGGCGCGCAAAGCTCGCGACCCTTTACCGAGGACCAAGGGCACACCTTGCTCAGAACAAGGCACCGAGGCCGCTTTCGTACGCATCACAGAGCACCACCTCGTCCCCGCCCTTTCCAACCTTTTTGCCCACCCACACAAGCGCCTCATCGAACCCGCCGAGCGCGTCGACAAGCCTGAGCCGAAGCGCTTCGGTGCCTACATACGCACGACCGTCGGCAAGCGCCGCAACCTCTTCACGCGTGAGCACGGGACGCGCTTGTGCGATACGATCCACCATGTACTCGTGCACGCTTTCAACCTGCATCTTGAAGAAGTCGCGTTCCTCGTTCCGCAACGAACGTTCGGGGTGCCCCGCGTCTTTGTATGCCCCGCTCGAAAGGTCAACCCATCGCGACCCTTCTATGTCGCTCGAACTCGCGACCTCGAGGTACGACATGGTGACACCGATCGAACCGACATCGGACACAGGCGATGCGATGATGTGGTCGGCACCTGCCGCGACCCAGTATGCGGCACTTGCACCCATCTCGCGCACGACCGCAACGACCGGCTTGTTCGCCTTGAGAAGCGCTTCGAGCATCTCGTCGGCGGCGACCGGCGTACCGCCGGGCGAATCGATCTCTACAAGTATGGCGTCGATTTCGGGATCTTCCTCGGCCCATCGCACGCTCGCCACGAAGTCGTCCGCGCTCGAGATCATGCCGTACTCAAGTAAAGGGCCGATACCGGAGTCGGTCGTCGTAACAATGCCGGTGAGCGGCACCCGTGCGACCGTGCAGTACGCATCCTCGTCGCCAAAAACGCTGACCACGACAAGGAACAGGAACACGGTCACACACCAGAACAGAAACGCCGGCACCCCTACGAAAAGCGCGATACTCGCTGTGACGACCTTCGACACCCATCCATGGTGACCGCGCAAGACGGATGCATGAACCGAACGCGTTTCCATATATGATGGTGTTTCATCCATGTCGTGGTAGTATAGCACCTGCCAAGCGGCACGTACGAGCATGTATCCACATCGGGTGCGAGCGTGCCGCAAATAAATTTTATTTACGATCGATTAAACACGCCCACTATGCGCAACCCCGTCTCGTATCGTTCAAAAACAAAGATAGTCGCCACACTCGGTCCTCGCTCCGCAAGCAAAGAGGTCATCATGGACATGCTCGACGCCGGCATGACCGTTGCGCGCTTCAACATGAGCCACGGCAGCCATGCGGAGCATGCGGAACTCATGCGCACCGCTCGCCTCGCCGCCAAAGCGGCGAAACGACCGCTCGCGATCCTGCAAGACCTCTCGGGCCCCAAGATCCGCATCGGCGACTTCGAGACCGAGACGGTCACCCTTGAAGAAGGTGCCGAGCTGACGCTCACCACCGTACCCTGCACCGGCACTCAAACACAAGTATTCGTGAACTACAAAAAACTGCCACAGGAAGTGCGTGCGGGTATGACCGTGTTCCTGAACGACGGCAAGATCATGCTCAAGGTAACCGAAGTGACCGACACCGACATACGCACGATCGTTCAGAACGGGGGCGAGATCCGCGGCAGGCGCGGCGTGAATGTGCCGGACGGCGACCTTTCGATCGCATCACTTACCGCCAAGGACCGTAAGGACCTTATGTTCGGCCTCGAGCAAGGAGTCGACTTCGTCACCCTTTCGTTCGTCCGGAGCGCAAAAGATGTGCGTGACCTTCGCAAATTGATCGGTTCCGAACATGCGGTGACCATCGTGGCGAAGATCGAGACGAAGAATGCGATCGACAACATAGACGAGATCATTGAAGCGGCGGACGCGATCATGGTCGCTCGCGGCGATCTTGCGATCGAAGTGCCCGCGGCACGCGTGCCGCTACTCCAGAAGCGCATCATCCGCAAAGCGAACCATGCAGGCAAACCCGTCATCACCGCGACCCAGATGCTCGACTCGATGCGCGTCGCTCCGGTGCCCACCCGCGCCGAAGTGAACGATGTTGCGAACGCGATACTCGACGGTACCGATGCGGTCATGCTATCCGACGAGTCCGCCATGGGCGAGCATCCTGCACGCGCGGTGCGCACCATGTCGCGCATCGCGCACGAAACGGAGAACGACCCGCTCTTTGCTGAACGTGCGAACTCATGGGACTTTCCGCCGCGCACCACGTGCGATGCGGTGAGTCGAGCGATCGTGCAGGCAATACCGGTCGTGGGAGCGCGCGCAGTGGTCGCCTTCAGCGAAAGCGGCCACACCGGCAGAATGGTCGCTCGTTATCGTCCGCTTGTTCCTGTTCTGGTGCTCACACCCCATCAAAAGACCTACAACCGCAGCCTCGTGACCTACGCCTGCGAACCGGTCTTGGTGCGTCCAGCGAAACAGCTTTCCGACGCTCAGACCATGGCACGTAAAGCGCTTCTCTCTCGCTCGCTCGCGAACGAGGGTGATGTGTACATTCTCGGTGCGGGTATACCGTTCGGTGCACCGGGCGCTACAAACCTGATGCTGGTCGAAAAGGTGTAGTGTAGAGCGTGCGTGCACGCTCCCACATACTCGAGTCGCCTTGCGTCTCCTTGAGCCAGTACCACCACTCCGCCCCCCACAGGTACTGCGTGTCGAAGCGGGTGTGTCGCGCATAGCTGAGTATCTCTTCGAACATCGATACGTTCATACGCTCGAGCTGAAGCGCAAGCGGTGCGTCGCGCAAGGACCTGTCGAGCCACGGCTCGGCCGAAAGCTCGATGAGCACCGACTCCTTCTCACCATATAAGAGACGCATGAGCGCGCGCTTAAGCACGTATGTTTGTGCCGGAAGTATGCTTTTGATCGGACCCGTCACTTCGTTCCACAGATAGAGATATACACTCGTTCCGAACTTATCCCCGCTCCGGTACGCGCCGTGCCAAAGGCCCAAGTTGCCACTGTCAGTGACGAGTATCTTCCGCGACGGGTCGAGCTCGCGCACAAGTGCCACTTCGCGCGCGAGGAACGTACGGTCGAGCTCCCCGCAATGCTCATACGCAAAGACGGTAAGGTACGGTTCGTTCTCCACTTGCCACTCCTCGACCGCCGGATGGCCCTTGTACCGTGACACCACCGTCTCGAGGTATGCGAGAATGCGCGCTTGTTGCTCTTCCTTGGTGAGACCTTTCGCCCACTCCGGCACGTGACATTCAGGCCATCGCGGGAGGCGCCTACCGACCGCAAGCACGACCGTGGCTCCGCGCTCCTGCGCCATGTCGAGCTGCGTATCAAGCTCGGCAAAGTTCCATACATCAGCTTCCGGCTCCACCATCGGCCAGTGCGCCGCAAGGCGAAGACGACGCACTTTGAGATCATCCAAGATCGCGGTATATACGGCTTGCCAGTCGAGCCCGAGCTCGCGTGCATAGGGGGTATTGAAGGAAACGCCATAGGTGACCGTTTCCGGCATGGGAACCGCGAAGTGCGCGTATGTTCCGAACACGACCGCAAGCGTAAGTCCTAAGAGCGCTACGAAAAAGGACCACCGAATGACCGCACGGAGCGCACGCCGCCATCTCCCGTTCTCGCGAGGCGAACGTGCGGCCGTGTTCATAGAAACATGAGAAAAAGACCGAGCGCGATAAATGGAATGGAGATCGCTTTGTGTACGATCTCTTCCACGGAAAGGTTCTCGCCCGCGTCTTTCGAAAGAGCCCTGCCGCAACACACGCTCACACCGAGCAGAAAGAGGTACTGCACACCCCCGAGTGCCTGCACGAGTGCCACATCTCCATGCTCGATCGCCTTGAGGATGATCAAGCTTGCAAGGCCCGCGAGAAGCTTGTTACCAACGACAAAAAACCCATCGCGCATGCTCGCACGTTTGGTGTGTCCGATAATGTTCTCGTAGTACTCCGGAACGAGGAGCATTGACAGTGCAACCCCCACGATCGCAAGGCGAGACCAGAAGAATGCGGTGTCAAAGTTGGTGGCATCAAAGAGCGCCTTGATCGCGATGTGGTGGATGCCGTACATGAGACCGGCATGAGTTGCGGAAAGCATCGTATGCTTGGTGAAGCGGAAACGAGAGACGATGATCGTGCCGACGACGAGCAAACCGAAGCCGAGCAAGAAATTGCCCGAAAGCATTCCGTCCAAAAAGAAGTACGAGAGCAGCAGGGTGAAAAAGGCGTTCAAACCACCCACGACCGGCGCCACATCGGACGCGTCGCTCTTTTGCAGTGCGTGAAAAAATGACACGAGCGCCGTGAAGAAGGAGTAACCGGCCGTGATGGACAGCGCGAACACGAGGAGTGATGGCGCTTCGACATTACTGAACGAAGGAATGGACAGGCCGTCGATCGGGACTTTGAGCCAGCTGAAGAAAAAGACAACGATGGAACCAGAGGACAAGATGCTGATCCAGAACGAGTACGAGAGCGGGCGCAGTGCGACCGTATTGCTCGTGATCACGTACTTATCCACAAGCGCCACGAGCGCCAAAAGCAGTTGTCCCGCGATCGCGAGTCCGAGCCAGAGGTCCATGCGAGTATTGTACCCGAGCCACCCCCTCCTCCACAAAAGACTGATGATTGAAGTCAACCTCCAATCATTTTTTATACACCTCCCCTGCTTGACTTAGGATACTACGTTAATCAACATAATATAGAGTGACTGATTTCCTAGTAGTTGAATAATTTAATTGCGTTGCATAGTTCTGACCGAGTGCTCACTTAAAAACAAAGAATATATGAACCGAGTAACTTGCGCCACCGACGAAACATACCACGTATTCAATCGCGGCGTAGACAAGAGAGAAATCTTTTTAACAGACGAAGAACGCATGTACTTCATCCATCTGCTCTATGTACTCAACGACGTCCATTCCACCTACAACATTCATCGCCATTTTATACAGCATGCAGAACACAACCTGATCAATGGATATGATTGGAGGTTGACTTCAATCATATCCAAACGAGAAACTTTGGTGGACATACTTGCGTTTGTACTCATGCCAAACCATTTTCATCTCATGTTGACCCAGCGAAGCGAGAATGGTATCTCAGCATTTATGCACCGGCTTGGCACAGGGTTTACCAACTATTTTAATCAGGCACACGAAAGAAGCGGTGCCCTGTTCCAAGGAACCTACAAACGGGTGCACGTATCCTCTCCAGAATTTTATAATTACCTACCACACTACATACACTTAAACCCCCTGTCAATCGTGGGCACAAAAGAAAAAACCGCACCGGAGAACATTCGAGCCCTCCTCTCGTACAGATGGAGCAGTTTCCCAGACTACATGGGCAAGAAAAACTTTCCTTCGGTCATCAACACATCCGCCATACTGAAGTTACCCGATAATACACACGGGTATCGAGAAAGCATACTCAAATACATTGAACCCTCTCCACTCAACTATGCGCCTGAAAAAACAGCGCTTATCGACTATGATTGAATGGGTGATGATTGGAGGTTGACTTCAATCATGCGAGAAGTGATAAGGTCGCGATAGACATAGGCGGAGGGGCGAATGGTGCGTACGAGCGTGTCGAAGTCGACCTCCACAAGCCCGAAGCGCTTGTCGAAGCCGTGTGCCCACTCGTAGTTGTCGAGAAGCGACCAGTACATGAAGCCGTGCACGTCGACACCATGTTCGATCGCCCGCTCGATACCCTGCACCGTTTTTCGTATGTAATCCGCACGAAAGCGGTCATGTGCATCCGCACAGCCGCACTCCTCCACGATGACCGGTTTTCCATACCGCTTCACCGCCATGAGCGCATCGTAGATCTTTTCGGGGCGCGCGTCCCACCCCATGTCGGTTTTTGGATGCACCTCATGGTCGTCGAAGTCGGTATAGAAGTAATAGTTCAAACCGAGCGTATCACACTCGCGCACCACCCGCTTCAAAAAGCGGTGGTTGTTGTTCCACATCATGAAGCGCGCCTTGAGCTTGCCCCACCACCTGCGCCCGGTGAACACGTGCACCTGAAAGGTGATGCCGACGTCGACCGTTGGCGCCTCGGCCTTAATGGCACGGTAGGCGCACACGTGTGCATGGGCGAGCGTGTTTGCGAGGGTGAAAAATTTGATGATGCCGAACCAATCGCGCACGGCGCCGCGCGAAAGTTCCGCATCGCTCGGGATACGCGCGAGATCCGTAAGCGGAAACCGATGGAACGGTGGAAAGGTGCCACGCACCCAGCCGTTTATCACCGTACTGTACGGCTCGTTGAGCGTGGTGAAATACTGTGCGTGGGTACCGAGCTTGGACACCACGTGCCCACAGTACCGCGCGAACACCTCGGGAAAATCCTTTCGTTCGATGCCACCACGTTGCGAAAGCCAGAGCGGCAACGTCCAGTGCCAGAGCGTCACCACCGGCTCGAGGCCGCGCTCTCGAAGCGCACGGAGGACCTCGCGATAGTGCTCGATCGCGCTCTCGTTGAACACCCCTTCTTCCGGCTCGATACGTGCCCACTCGATAGAAAAGCGATGCGCGTTGTGCCCCAACGCTTGTGCGATATCGAAGTCTTCACGAAAGCGCTCGAAGTGCCCGCACGCCCGCCCGCACACGGGCACCTTGCCTTCGCGTGCCGCCTGCGCCCAATCATTGTTTTCTATCCCACCCTCCACCTGGAAAGATGCCGTAGCTGCGCCCCAAAGGAATTTGTTTGAAACACCCACACCCTTGTTCATACTGATAATAGTATCACAAAGGTGGATCGTCTGATCAGTACTAGTCGAATACAAAAAAGAGAGACGTCCTGTCTCTCTTTTCACTGTTTTAAACACACATCATCCGTGACGTGTGACTGCCACTCGGATGCTACTCGTCACAACCCGAGAGACAACTACCAAAATCGATCTCGATTGCGCCGCCGAAGCCAGCGCCGGCTTTGCCGAGACCTTCGTCCCAGGCTTCGCCCTCGATGTGACCCCCCGCTGTTCCATGCCCGTTGGGCAGGTCAACATGAAGGTCGCCGACCCCGTAGACGTTCACGGCGGCGTACCCCCCATTCAGCGACTCGGCCATCGCGACCGATTTGACGCTGAGTTTCGTGAATTGCTTTCCACCACACTCGCCCTCACAGGCGAACGCAGTCCCTGCGAAAAACGCGAAGGCGATGGCGAACAGCATGATGCTGATAATTTTTTTCATCTCTATCTCCGTCTTTTTTGGAAGTACAAAAGGATTGTCGACACGACAAGCCCTTCACCACATGCGATACTAGCATAGTATCAGTTGTGTGTCAAGCATGTGTAGCATGGCGCTATTTGCTTTTTTTTTGGAAATGTGCTATACTATTTAGCAGATTCATTACAAACCACGGAGGCGACACTACTATGTATGTCCTACTCATCCTCGCGCTACTCACGGGAGGAGCAACAAACGCAGTTGGGGGAGAGCTGAAGCCCTTTCTCGAACACGCTCACGGACGAGCACCTCACGAAGCGTGGCAAACGTTGCAGCATACACCATATGCGCAAGCGTTTACCGAAGGCCTCGCCCACCATCAAGGATGGACGAGAGCCCACGCAAGTGAAGTGCTCGCAGCAAGAAGCTATTCTACGTGCTCGTATCAGGGATGGTTCTGGAGCGACGGGCTTCGTTTTGCGGACGGCACATGGAGTGTCGGCACCATCTACCGGCAAGCATACCCGGACGAGCGCTTCGCATGTATCAACGGCAACCCAATCTTCAGCGGCACATGCGGAAACGCTGTGCGCGCCAAGGGTGGTGACCCCCGCATGGTCTGCCGTGACACAGGTAAAGAACAAGGCTCTATTACCGTAGGCGGTGCAGGTGCGGGAGTGGGGTCTACTTTTGTCGGCGGTACCGCAACGACAACCACCTTTGACAGCAATTTGTTTGAATGCCAATTCACCACCGGGGGAAAGAAATGAAAATCGTACTAATCAGTAGCACAATCGCACTTCTCGCACTTGTGGGTTGTGCGAACAAACCGACATCGGAATGCGTTGAAGTCGGCCCTCAAGGAAGTACTCGCCTAACACACTGCTACGTCGACAACGGCATCCGTGGACACGGCGGACCTGTTGTCATCGATCGCTATGCGTTCGTAAAGGACGGGGCTTCCACACAGGTGAAGCATATCGGTGGTGCTGCGAACGTCGGCACCGCACAAGGCGTGCTTCAAAATCTGGCGAGCTCTGTGCCTGTTGCGACAGCGAGCGTCATCGGGGATCACATGAAGGCGCAGGCCATGTCCGAGTCTTCCGGTGGAAATCCCGTTTTTGTCAACGTCGGCACCCGTGTCGACGTCGACCAAAATGGAGGATGCAAAGGAGACTGCGACCTCTAGCTCTAGTCATGCGTAACACGCCGCCGTACACCAAACAAGGTGCACGGCGGTTTTTTATTTATCGTGCAAGCGCACGAGTCAGCACATGGTCTACAAATTGGGGCAACGTAGCGCCAACGGATTCGACCGCCTTTGGCAAGAGTGACGTGTTGGTAAGCCCCGGAAGTGTGTTCACCTCGAGAAAGTATATGCCGTCGCGTCCCAGTATGAAATCGCTTCGCGAGTAGTCGCGCAAACCGAGTGCCCGGTGCACGTAGCGCGCAAGCGCGATGAGCGCACGAGTGGTTTCCGGCCGCACGGGCGCCGGGCAGAGCTCACGCGCATGGCCGGCGTACTTTTCCTCATAGTCGAACCAGGTATTCTTGGTGGGTACCACCTCGACCGGCGGAAACACGTAGTGCTCCTCCCCGCGAAAATCGTCGAGGACCGCGACCGTCACTTCTCTGCCCCTCACATACTGTTCCACCAATATCTGCTCCGCATGTTCGAACGCAAAGAGCACCGCATACAAGAACTCGTCGCGCGAACGCACCACGCTCATCCCGAGCGACGAGCCGCCGTTCATGGGCTTCACCACAAGCGGTGGAGAAAGCCGCTCGAAGACACGACTAAGCTCGTCCTCATCGGCGGGCGCACTGAGCACGACGTCGGCGGGAAAGAGCATTTGTACCCGCCCCTCACTCTGCACCGCCCCCATGTCGACTCCCCGACGAAGCGAGGGGTCGTACACGTACACCGGTCGGTACCCCGCTCCCGTGTGCGACAGGTCTCCATCATACGACCTGCGAAAAAGCTCTCGTTTGGTAAGCTCCTTGTGGGTGGCCACACCCGAAGCGAGCGCGGACGAGCCGGTATACCGCACCCGATGCATGTCCATGTACCGTTGAAGCGCTCCGTCTTCACCATACTTACCGTGGAGTGCGTTGAACACCACGTCCACCTGCCCCAATGCGCGAGCGGGCTCGATCGGCTTGCCGCGTATGTGCCACACGCCTTGCCGGTCGATAAAGAGATCAACCGGCTCATAGCGCTCCCGTGGGACCTGCTGCAGGACATTTCTTCCGGTCTTCAGAGAGACCTCGTACTCGGGCGAAGGGCCGCCGCGCATCACTCCCACACGTGGCTTGAACATGACTACAGTATACCAGCTGTCACCGCCTCGATACCACTCCCCACAATGCACCGCGGTCGACATAGTGCGAGCGTTGCCAAAGGAGGTGCACCCCGCTCACGCCTCTCGCGCGCGTTTCCCCACGAGCGCACGTCGCCTCACTGCGCGGTGTTTGGCGATCGAAAAGCGGTGCGCTTCGGCGTTCGCAAGGAGCGCCTCGCGCGCATGGGTGGTGCGCCACGTGAGCGCGCCGATAAGCTCCTTGGGTCGGTGATGCTCGTCCTTGGTGACCGCGACCACGGGTAATTCGATACCAATCTCGCGCATGACCGCGCGTGCGACATTGAGCTGTGCCTTACCACCATCGACCACGAGCACGCGCGGATACTCCCACTCCGGATGGCCGAAACGCCGCATCAGCACCTCGCGCAACGCCGCAGTGTCGTTGCTCTGCGTCACGCTGCGGATTGTGAACGAGCGGTACTCGCTCGTGCGCGGCTCCCCGCCCACGACGACCGTCATGACCCCGACCATATCCCCGCCCTGCAAATGCGCCACGTCGTACGCTTCCACACGTACCTCGTCGCACTCGCGCTCCGCATCGTCCGCACCCCGACGAAGAAGCGATACGTCGTTTATGTGTCGCAATGCTTCGATCTGTCGTTTGATGCGCTGTGCCTCCTCGAACGCTTCTTTGCGCGCGCACGCATGCATATCGCGCTCCAGACTTCGCAGCAGATGTTGCTTCTTTCCTTCGAACAAAAGCCGCAGGTGCTTTACCGTGCGCGCATACTCATTTTCGGTCGTACCTTCGGGCGGATACACGCCGATCGACTCGTTGAAACGGAGCTTTCGATCCGCTCGCGCACGAAGAGAAAGCACGGGAAGCGTGGTATCGTAAAATGGAAATATTTTTCGAATGAGCTTGAGCGCTTCTTTGAGTTGTGCGGCGTGAACGAACGGGCCGAAGTATGGCGGTTCCGCATCCACATTCGACGTCGATGCATGCTCGCGCAGTTTCGCTTCGAGCTCCTTCCCTCGCACCACGAGCACTCGTGGAAACGGTTCGTGAACGGTCAACACCACATAGTTCCAACTCTTGTCGTCCTTGTCGCGCGTATTGTAGCGGGGCTTGAGCTCCTTGATACACTTCGCCTCCAGAATGAGCGCCTCGAGCACGCTATCGGTCGCACGGAAGTCCACCCGCTTCGCCTCCTCCACCATGTGCACCATGTGAAGACCGCGTGTCGTCGCAAGGTCTGCCGCAAAGTAACTGCGCACCCGATCGGTAAGCGACGTCGCCTTGCCTACATAGAGCACCTCGCGGCGAGCACCGATGAAAAAATACACGCCCGGAGTATCGGGCAAGGCGGAAACACTGGGGTGAGCGCGCAACATACGCACTGATGATACCAACATATCCACCATGCGCAAATGGATCGCAGAAAAACGATCGTCGCCCGTACGGGCGACGAAGGCGCTTCTCCATTACATTCTCCGAGTCATGCGACGCTTCGCGGCATCGATACGGAGGCCACGCTCTTTTGCGGCAATGAGGAACGCCTTATACATGCGACGGTACAGGAGACCGCGAACATTCTCTCGCTCGAAGAGCGAACGTATGAACGCGACATCCTCGGGGGTGTTGATCCATCTGAATTTCTTGTACGCGAACAGGTCCGCAAGCGGTCTCGGCCCGTACGCGAGCAAGGCGCTCAGGTGATGCATGGTGCGGTTCGAAATGCTCATCGAACGCTCCTTCGGCATAGCGCCGACGCGGCAAAGAAAGGGCGATGTTCTAGACTGCAAGTATACACCACACGCCACGTCGATCCAAGCGCACTATCCCAAGACCTTTTTCAGATACGCACCCGTGTACGAGCCCTTGCTTCGCGCCACCTGCTCCGGGGTGCCCTTCGCCACGATCCTGCCTCCACCCGTACCGCCGTCGGGGCCGATATCGATGAGCCAGTCGCACGACTTGATCACCTCCATATTGTGCTCGATCAAGAGCACCGTATTACCGCGCTTCACGAGCTCTTGCAGGATATCGATCAACCGGCGTACATCGTCGTAGTGAAGACCGATCGTCGGCTCGTCGAGAAGGTATATGGTCTTTTGGGTGTACGGTCGGTAGAGCTCGCTCGAGATCTTCACCCGTTGCGCCTCACCTCCGGAAAGCGTGTTCGCACTTTGACCAAGCTCCAGGTACCCGAGCCCCACATCGGAAAGCGTTTTCAGTCTATCGTAGATCTGCGGAATGTCGACGAAAAAATCAAGCGCTTCATCGACCGACAGGTGTAGCACATCGTACACATTCTTCTTCTTGTACCGCACCTCGAGCGTGTCCTTGGTGAAGCGCTTGCCGTCGCACACATCACAGGTCACGTAGACGGTCGGCAGAAAGTGCATCTCGACCGCGATGGTGCCGTTGCCCTGGCACGCCTCGCACCGACCGCTCCCTCTGTTCTGGGCCACATTGAAAGAAAAGCGAGATGCTTTCCACCCCCGTGCGCGTGACTCCTCCAAAGCGGCGAAGAGCTCGCGAATGTACGACCATGCGCCGGTGTAGGTGGCGGGGTTGCTGCGCGGAGTACGGCCGATCGGCGACTGATCGATAAGAACGACCCGCGAAAGATACTCCGTCCCGGTCATACCACCGATATTGAAAAGTTCGTTCGAACGATGCTCCTTCTCCAACCGTGCACGGAGGTTCTTATACAAGAGCTCGTACATGAACGTCGATTTTCCCGAACCGGAAACACCGGTCACACACACGAGGCGTCCGAGTGGCACGTCCGCATTGAGGTCACGGATATTGAACGCACTGCCGCCACGAATACGCACCCAGCCGCGGTCCTCATCTCGCCGCTTTTCCGGAACGGGTATCTCTTCCTCTTTGCGCAGGTACGCGAGCGTTCGCGAACCGCTCTCGTTCTTCTTTGCTGTGAGGAGCTCTTCGAGCCAGCCGGACACCACGACCTTACCACCATGCACTCCCGCGCCGGGCCCGATGTCCACGATATAGTCGGAAGCGAAAATCGTGTCCTCGTCGTGCTCGACCACGATAATGGTGTTGCCGAGGTCGCGAAGCGCGGTCAGGGTCTTGATGAGCCGATCGTTGTCGCGCTGGTGCAGGCCTATCGTCGGTTCGTCGAGCACATAAAGCGCCCCCACCAGTCCGCTCCCGAGCTGACTTGCAAGACGGATGCGCTGCGCTTCCCCACCCGAGAGCGTGTTCGCGCGACGATCGAGCGTCAGGTACTCGATGCCGACGTTTTGCATGAACGTGAGCCGCGCTTCGATCTCTTTAAGGACCACGCTCGCTATCTCGCGCTCCTTTTCGGAAAGCGAGAGGTCACGCATGAAGGTGTGCGCGTCATCGATCGAGAGCGCAGTGAGCTCCACGATGTTCTTGCCGGCACCCGCACCGCCACCCACAAGTACGTGGAGGGCCTCCGGACGCAATCGTGCGCCACTACATACGGCACATGTCTCCTCATGAAAAAAACCGGTGGTGCCGAGTCCGTTGCATGCTTCGCACGCACCATACGGAGAGTTGAAAGAAAAGAGGCGCGGTTCCACCTCCGGAAACGCAACACCGCACGCCGCGCACACGAACTTCGAAGAAAGCGTCTGTGCGGTACCGTCGGGAGACTCGATCTCTATGAGACCGTCGGACTCGCGGAGTGCAAGCTCGATCGCTTCCGCAAGTCGCTCACGTGCATCCCGTTCTCCCGACCGCAGTGCGCTTGCGTGAATCTCATCCACGAGCGCGCTGATCGTGTGCCGCACATGCTTGGCAAGCACGATCTTCTCCCGAAGCGGGTACTCGACGCCATCGATCCGCACCCGCTCGTATCCCTTACCCAGCAGATCGTAGAGCAACTGGTAATACTCACCCTTACGTCCCACCACAATGGGCGACCAAAGTCGCACCTTGCCACTGTCGTAGGTTACTCCGAGCACCTCCTTGGTATGTTTCTGAGCACCGCCCTCGACCGCATCGAACACCACACGCTGCATCTCCTCGCGCGAGAGCTTACGTACCGGCTTGCCACACCCGACACAATATGCGACTCCGATGCGGGCATACAGTATGCGGAGATAATCATAGATCTCCGTGATCGTAGCGACCGTCGAGCGCGGGTTGTTCGAGCGCGACTTCTGATCGATGGATATGGCAGGCGAAAGGCCGCGTATCTCATCGACGTCGGGCTTCTGCATTTGATTCAGGAATTGGCGCGCGTACGCAGAAAGCGACTCGACGTAGCGCCGCTGTCCTTCGGCGAAGATCGTGTCGAACGCGAGTGACGACTTGCCGGATCCGGAAAGACCGGTGAACACGATCATTTTATTTCGCGGCATCTCGACCGTGACATTCCGCAGATTGTGGGTGCGCGCACCTTTGACGATGATAATATCTTGCATGAGGTAATGTGCGGAACAGTAACGAGTGTCCGCAGCACGAGTGTACCACTCTCTTATCCACACTCCAACCGTGTTACAACTCGGGTCTGTGCGGTACGCTTATCATGCAAGTCGTTCGTTTTAGAAACGACACGCTTTTCAAACATCCATATGATACACATGCGACAACCATTCTACTCGATCGCTTCCGCTGCGACGTACCTGTTGTGCGCCATCGGTCTCGGCTTGCTTGCCGCCACACCCGATGCGGTTTTACTGTTCGGCACGACCGCCCCATCCTCCGCTCTATGGGCTCTGTGCGGACTCATGTTCCTTATGGCGTACTTTTCGCTCGTACACCTGAAGTTCAAGTAGCGGTCTTCCCGACCTCGTGTTCCGATTCAAGCGCGCGTATCTCATCGCGTAGCAATGCCGCAGTCTCAAAGTCCAACCGTTTGACCGCTTGTTGCATCTGAGCGCGCTTTTCCTTAATGAGCGCGGAGACACTCTTCCCGCGCGCATGGTCGAGAACGAGCAATGAGTGCACGGCCTTTTGGTGCTCGTTGCGCATGGTCTCGGTGATATCTTTGATCGCTTTGCGGACCGTGGTCGGGGTGATGTGGTGTTTGGAGTTGTACGCCTGCTGTATCACGCGACGCCGTTCCGTTTCGTCGATCGCGCGACGCATCGACTCGGTCATCCCATCGGCGTAAAGCAATACCCTGCCGTTCACATTGCGTGCGGCCCTGCCTATCGTCTGTATGAGCGACGTCTCCGAACGCAAGAATCCTTCTTTGTCGGCATCGAGTATTCCCACCAGAGAAACTTCCGGCAGATCGAGCCCTTCTCGAAGCAGGTTCACTCCCACAAGCACATCGAACTCGCCTTTGCGAAACTTGGTGAGTATCTCGATGCGGTCGATCGTCTTTATGTCGCTGTGCAGGTACTCCGCCGCAACTCCTTTATCGCGCAAAAAGCCCGCGAGGTCCTCCGCCATCTTTTTCGTGAGCGTGGTCACAAGCGCACGTTCCCCCGCTTTCATCGCCCTCTGCGCTTCAATGATGAAATCGCGCACCTGCCCTTGGTAGGAGCCACCGCTCACGATCGGTCGCACGATGATCTCGGGGTCCAAAAGTCCCGTGGGGCGAATGATCTGCTCGACCGTGGCACCGTTGGGGGGCACGGAAAGCCCGCGCTCGTAGGCGGCAGGAGTCGCACTCGTGTAGATGATCTGCCCGACCCGTTCGTTGAACTCATCGAACATGAGCGGGCGATTGTCGAGCGCGGAAGGAAGACGAAACCCGTGCTCGACCAATGTTTCCTTCCGAGCCCGATCTCCCGCATACATACCCGAAAGTTGCGGCACGGTCACATGCGACTCATCGATCACGGTGAGAAAGTCAGGTGTTCCATCGGGCAGGTGCGGAAAATACGAGAGCAGGCTGTGCGGTGGCTCACCCGCTTTTCTCCCGTCAAAATGGCGAGAATAGTTCTCGATGCCGTTGCAGTACCCAACCTCGCGAATGAGTGCGAGATCGTGCATGGTGCGCCGTTTCAAACGCTCATGTTCAAGCACTTTGCCACGCTTTTCGAGCTCCTTGAGGCGGACGGTAAGCTCGTGCCGTATGTCATGAAGCGCCCGCTTCGTGTCTTCCGCTGAAGTGATGAAATGTTTGGCCGGAAAGAGGAAAAGGGTGTCATGCGTGCGTACGATCACCCGCGATATGGCGTCGATCTCTTCGATCGCTTGCAGTCGATCTCCAGAAAAAGTGTACCGATAGATCACACGCTCGTTGGTCGGCATCACCTCGACCATACTACCGCGCGCACGGAAAAGACCGGGCTCAAGGTCCGCACTCGTCCGGGAGAAGTGAATGCGTACCAGCTCCCGAATGAACGCCGTGCGATCGAGCGGCATACCGCATTCGGAGCGCAGGTGCACTTTCTCATACTCCGCGGGACTTCCAAGGCCGTAGATGCACGACACGGACGCGACCACGATCACATCGCGTCGGGTAAGGAGCGCCTGGGTCGACGCGTGTCGCAAGCGCTCTATCTCCGCGTTCACCATCGCTTCCTTTTCTATGTAGGTGTCGGAAACCGGCATGTACGCTTCCGGTTGATAGAAGTCATAGTAGGACACGAAGTAGTGCACCGCATTGTCGGGAAAGAACTCGCGATACTCCTGTGCCAGTTGCGCTGCAAGTGTTTTGTTATGGGCGATCACGAGCGCGGGCTTTCGCACCTGAGCTATCACGTTGGCGATCGTGTAGGTCTTGCCGGTGCCGGTCGCCCCGAGGAGTGTCTGATGCCGCAGTCCGTCTTGCACGCCCGACACCAGTGCGCGTATCGCTTCCGGCTGGTCGCCGGCGGGAGGAAACGGGCTGTGGAGAGAAAAGTCGGGTGATGTTGACATAATACATATTGTATCGTATCTTGCGTACAGTTTCAACCTGTCAAAGAGGGTGTGGCGCATGGAGACTGAGAATACCCATGTTCAGGAAGGCGACCATGTCATCCATGATGAGCAGTATGGCACTGTGAAGATCGTGCGCGATCTGCACGGCCATCATCCGAAGATCCTGTACCGGGGAGACAAGAAATTTCGAGACGATAAGGAGAGTTGGCATCATGGAACAGAAGCACTCCATGAGGCATTCTCCCTCATGGGGTTTCGCCTTAACCCGATCTTCCGGAATTTCCGCATCACCACTTATGAAGTGACGCGCGGTGGTCCTTGCGGACTGTTCCTCCTCAAGAAGGAATGAACGGCAATCGGCGTCGAGCAACCCGCTCGGTGCCGATCTTTGTTTCGGACATTCGGCATGAAAAAATTTTCACAGTAGCTCCTGTCGCAATCGTCGCACCAAGCTCGCGAGGAAATAAAGATTGTGTACGCTCGCAAATGTCGCACCGAGCATCTCATGCGCGATGAAAAGATGCCGAAGGTATGCGCGTGTGTAGCCGGCCCCGCAGACCATGCACGCACACCCGGGGTCGACCGGCGAAAAGTCTCGCGTATAGCACTCGTTCGTGAGTGACATCTTTACACCTTCGGGTCCGTAGACCATGCCGGTTCGGGCAAGTCGTGTGGGCTGCACACAGTCGAACAGGTCGACACCCTGCTCCACCCCGCGGATCAAGTCCTCCGGCTCACCGATCCCGAGCAAGTGACGCGGCTTCTCGGGCGGGAGCTCATCGGTCACCCACCCGACCGCGGTATCGAGGTCGAGCTTTCGGTAACTGCCTCCGATACCGTACCCGTCGAACTCCATGCGGGCGAGCGTGCGAGCGCTTTCCCGGCGCAGGTCCTCGAATCTGCCGCCCTGCACGATACCGAATATCCCTTGTCGCGTCCCCGCTTCAACATTTTGCCGGTGTGCACGCAGCGAACGTTCCGCCCACCGGTGCGTGCGTTCCATCGCCTCCCGCTGGTACGCGTGGTCCGCTTCGGCTCCGGTGCATTCATCGAACGCGAAGAAGATGTCCGCGCCGAGCGCATGTTGTATCTCAACACTCCGCTCGGGAGTGAAGCGGTGGAGCGAGCCGTCGATATGCGACGTGAAGCTCACCCCCTCTTCGTCGATCTGTGCGAGTTTGCCGTGCGAGGTGGCAACATCCGGATCGAACACACTTGCCACACGCGTATCCGCGTCCAACTCTTCGCGCGACACCTTGGAGACCGTTTTTCCGTATGCGGCGCCGAGCGAAAATACCTGAAACCCACCCGAGTCGGTGAGGAGCGGACCGTTCCACCCCATAAACGCATGCAGTCCGCCGGCGGAGCGGACCGCTTCGCTGCCGGGCTGCAGATGCAAATGGTAGGTGTTCGCGATGATCGTCTGCACACCAACCCCGTGCAGCATATCGACGGTCACACCCTTCACGGTCGCCTTGGTGCCGACCGCCACGAAGGCAGGCGTCTCGATGTCGCCATGCGGCGTTCGAATGACACCGGCTCGGGCTTTGGAACCTCTTGAACGAGCGAGTATCTCGAAAGTGATGGGTTGCATGGATAGCTTGATACGTGTCGACAGCAGCGCGACAGGTGTTTCGTATCCTATCGCTCACGCATGCGCCACGCAAGGAACGCGAGGAGTGTGAAAAGCGTGAATCCCATCCACGGCAAGGTGACAAACCCGAACTCGAACACATACCGTGCCACACAATCACCCCCGTCCGCAAACGCACCACACAATGCGCCGTCCGTCACCCCCATCTGGTAGAGATGGTGGTACAGTGTGATCGCCATGCCCGCCACGGAAAGCGAAAGAAGGTACGGCCACACGTTCTTGTCCTTGCGCACCCATGCCACGCTCGCAATGAGCGCGTAGGGAAAAAGCATGGTTCGTGAAAGCCAACACAACACGCAGGTTGGGAAACCAACGACTTCCGAATAGAAGAGCGAAAGCAATACTCCCAACAATGCGCTTACACTTGCGAACGGTAGTATGTGAGTAAGAAGTGGGCGATCGAATGCGGACGGCAACCACGCATGCATCATGGCTCGGGAGACGGCAAGAAAGACCAGGACCACACCCAAACACACCGTAACGACCGCAAAAAGATACGTGAGCGATGCAACGTACGGTTCCATACACCTACTCTGCCGCCTGTGCCGGAACGGGGCAGTCGGTCGCCTCGGCTAGACCCGCAAGCGCCACCCTGCCCACCACCTGCTCACCACTGGAAAACACCCACGTGGGATATGCGGTTATCTGCGCATCAGCACATGCTTGTGTCTGCCCGCGACCATCCGGTGTCGTGCATTCAACGTATGGGAGCATTTTTGCTGCATCGCCGAAATCTCTTTTCTGCGCTTGACAGTGTGAGCAAGTGAACGAGCCATAGAACTTAGCGCCGCGTTCGGTGAGACAAGTGGCAAGCGCCGCAAGCCCTTGCGTATCTTTTGACGCCGCACCCGAACCACTGTTGCCCGTGAAGTAAAAGATACCCACAAGTGCGCCAACGATGATCGCGGTCGCAAGCAAGGTGAAAATGAGTGATTTATGTTTTTTCATATAAATTACCATTAAGCTCTTCAATATCGCTCCTCTATGATACCCGCAAAACCTATCGAAACCAAATCGTTAGATCGCGCTGTGAAATTTTCCACCGCTCTATTGCCCTGTGCTGGTATTGAATCGCACCATCGCGACCTCCCTGCCCTCGTCGATGATCGCGAGCGCCGCCTGGGCCGCTCTGTCGGCGCTTGTGAGAAGTTCCTCCCATACCGCACCACGCAACGAACGAAGGACGAAGTTGTCCAACTCCTCACCTTTCGCGGGCTTGGCAATGGTGCCGTCTTGAGCGCGCGGAGCGATGCCGATACGTACCCGCACGAACGCCTTGCTCGCAAACGCTCGCTCGAGCGACAGCACACCATTGTGGCCACCGGCTCCACGATCGAATGCGACCCGCACGACCCCTTGTGGCAGATCGATGTCATCATGCAGTACGATCACGTGCGCAAGGTCATCCACCCGCTCTCTGAATGGTCGCACTGAAACTCCCGATCGGTTCATGAACGTCTCGGGCAAGAGAAATGTGACGCTCGCACCACCACGCGTCACTCCTCGCGTCACCCGCGCTCGAGCGAGCGTATCGGTGTGCCATTCCGCACACGAGCACATGACCGATAGACGTTCAACAGCGACCCTGCCCACATTGTGCCTGCTGGTGGCATACCGATCACCCGGATTCCCAAGACCGACTACGAGATACTCCATGCGTTGCAGTATACAAAATGATCGTAGTCCATGAAAGCGGATCAAAGTGATATGCGGAGCATGTTGCAACACTTGCACACTTCATTTTTGTGGTATACTTACCATATCGTTCACCTCTCCTGTTCTATGGATCCGCTTAACATACAACCGCGCTCCACGTATCGCGCATTGCAGAACTCACAATCGTTCGAAAGCGACACGGAGGATTGGAACGAGATTGACCGTAACGAAGTGCCCGAAGCCGATCGACCACAGGAAAGCATCATCAGCGAGATATTCAAGTTCTCCGTACTCGCGATCGCGATCGTCATCCCGTTCCGCATCTACATCGCACAACCGTTCGTGGTGAGCGGTGCATCGATGGCGCCCACCTTCGAAACCGGCGAGTACCTCATCGTCGACCGCGCCACCTACCATTTTGAACAACCGCAACGGGGCGATGTGGTCATATTTCGCTACCCCAGCGACCCGTCGAAATTTTTCATTAAGCGAATCATCGGTCTTCCGGGTGAGACTGTCGAACTTGCCAACGGCGTAAGTTCGATCGTGGGAACGAACGGTGAACGTGTCTCGCTCGACGAACCGTACCTCAAGACCGACCGCACGGACGACCACATCACCACCCGACTATCCTCGGACGAATACTTCGTGATGGGTGACAACCGTGGTGCGAGCTCCGACTCGAGAACATGGGGACCCGTTCCTCGCGAGAACATCGTGGGAAGGGCGCTCATTCGTCTTTTGCCTCCGACACACTTCGGCATATTTCCCGGGAGCTACACATATACTCGGGAAGTGCCCGCTTCATAACGTCGTCCCATGAGATCGACATCGCTGCCAACACAAACATTCTTCAAGCGCGCCATGGCGGTCGCAGAACATTACGGCTTTTGCAACGTCGACGACCTCGCGTTGCACGAGCACCCCTCTTGTACGAGCGCACACACGATCGATGCGCCGCTCCCCGAACCGAACAAGATCGACTCGCACGTCATAGAACACGCACTTGCGCGCCTGACCGAGTCGATCGAACTTCGCAAACGGAACGCCATCTTGTTCTACACACCATCTCTCGTGCGACATGCGAGCGCGCCCGGCTCGACACTTTCCGCACTCACCTTGAATGCTATCGGCTCATCCGACCCGCTCACTGAAATAGTCGTCATCAAAAGCACCGCCACCATCCTCGAAGAACTCGGGAACCGTAACGTGACATTGCGCATCAACAGTCTCGGGGACGGTGACTCCGCCACCCGTTTCGTCCGTGAAGTGGGGACAAAACTTCGTCAGTGCGCAAAAGACCTACCACACCATCTCTCCGAGTTATTGCGGCACGATGTGCGTGCCGCAATAACGCGATGCTACGAAGATCGTCATCCCGTGACCGAGAACCTACCGCGGCCCATCGAGTTCCTCACCGCACCAAGTCGCCGGCACTTCAAGCAGATACTTGAGCTCCTGGAACAAGCGAGTATCCCGTTCGAGATCGACGACATGCTGTACGGCAATCAAAGTATGTACGCACACACGATCTTCGAGTTCATAAACCAACCACTCACCCCGAATACAGCACCGATCACGCTTGCTCGTGGCGGTCGCTACGATACGCTTACCCGTTCACACGCGCGCACCATGGTACCCGCGACCGGTGCGGTCATTGCCCTCCCGACCGATCACGGGGCTTCCGATGGTGACATAGCACGTCCGCGGATCAAGAAACCATCCACCTGCTTGGTGCATATCGGTCGTGAGGCGCGTATCAAGAGCATCTCCATCATCGAAGCGTTCAGGCGAGCGAAAATACCCATCGGTCAGTGCCTGCAATTCGAACGGTTCTCCGAGCAGGTCGCCTATGCGGAGTCCCGTGGCGCGCGGTACATCATCATACTTGGTCAACGCGAAGTGCATGATAATGTGGTGATGATCCGCGATGTGAGCGACCGTTCGCAAAGGACCATCCCCATTACCGCACTTACCGACTTTGTCCGCTCCGCATTATAAATTATAACAATGCCGTGACGTGCGACCCCGGCGCCACTTGACGCCGATTCGCGCCGTGTCAACTCACGAAACCATGACACCGAAGCGCGCTTGCACGACGCTTTCCCCCATGGTACAGTGGGGGCACTATGATAGTTCACACTGAAGTCGTTCGACACGGCAACGAGAACGTGCTCGGCATGATGCGCAGATTTACCCGCAAATCACAAGGGAGCGGGGTCGTGAAGCGGGTACGCTCTCTGCGGTACCACGAACGCACTCCTTCGTCAACCCGCAAAAAATTGGACGCCCTCACCCGCATCAAACGCACGGAAGAGTACATGGCACTCTACAAACTCGGGCGCGAACCGCAAACGAAAAAGAAACGTCGATAGACACCATGACGGAACGACCGTCGAATTGCGTGATAACGAGCACGGTCCGAAGGTCGGTCGATACCGGCGACCTTTGCGGTATCGCACAGCACATACTCGGTAAAGAGTATCAGCTTTCGATAGTCATCACCGGTGACATGCGCGCACGCCGCATCAACCGTACCTACCGCCACAAGGACTACGCTCCGAACGTCCTCTCCTTCCCGCTCGATGAACGATCGGGGGAAATATATTTGAACATCGCACGCATCACGCGCGAATGCCATTCGTTCAAACTCTCTCCGAAGGGCCATCTGCGCTACTTGCTTATCCACGGATGTCTCCATTTGAAGGGGTACCGCCATGGGAGTACAATGGACCATACGGAGCAGGAACTCATTGAGCGATTCAATATCGTATAGGATCGCCCACTCGGACACATGCTTTCGTGCGAATGACGCCGCATGGTATGGCGCCCCTTGTATTACTATGTCACGAACTCATGCCGTCGGAATCGATATAGGCACCTACCAGATAAAGGTGGTGGTCGCTTCGACTTCGAAAAAAGACCAGCGCCCTATCATTATGGGTACCGGATACGCACAATCCCGCGGTATACGCCATGGCTACATCATCAATAAGGATGACATGGTGCGTACACTTCAAGCGGCTATCAAGCAAGCGGAAAAGGAGTCGGGATTCGCGATCCGTCACGCATTCCTTTCAGTTGGAGGTATCGGTCTTGAAGAGTACCGTTCACGCGCAGAGATCATCATATCGCGAGCGGACGGTGAAGTGACCGAGCTCGACACCAAGAATGTCCTCGACGAGAGCGAGCGCAAGATCTCCTCACGCCTCACCAACCGCAAAGTGATCCACGCAATACCGCTTTCGCACCGCATCGACGGAGAGCGAGTGCTCGGGCGTCCCGTGGGCATGAAGGGTACCAAGCTCGAAGTGGAAGCGCTGTTCGTAACGAGTCTGGAGCAACATGTGAACGACCTCATAGCGGTGGTCGAAGAACTCGGCATTTCGGTGACGGATGTCATGGCAAGCCCCATCGCGGGGAGTTTCGTGACACTCACCAAGGCGCAGAAGATCGCCGGTGTGGTCCTTGCGAACATCGGAGCGGAGACCGTGTCCATCGCGGTCTTCGAGAACGAAACACCCATCAGTGTACGCGTATTTCCCATCGGTTCGACCGCCATTACGCACGACATCGCGCTCGGACTCAAACTCTCTCTCGAAGATGCCGAGGAAGCGAAGGTGGGTTCTCAGAATGCACCGGTCGGATCGCAAAAGCGCTTGGATGAGATCATCACCAACCGTCTCTCGGACATTTTCCGCCTCATCGACGCACATCTTAAAAAGATCGGCAAGAATGGTCTGTTGCCCGCCGGCATCGTTATATCGGGCGGCGGATCAGGTGTCACCACGATCGAGGACGTGGCAAAGGTCGCACTCAGGCTTCCCAGTAAGCGCGCAACGTTCACGACACCACAGCCGACCAAACTCAAAGATTCAAGCTGGGCGGTTGCGTACGGTCTGTGCATTTGGGGACTTCGGAACGAAACGCAGACGAACACGTTCTCCACTTTGCGCGAGAACGCATCCGGCGCACTCCAATGGTTCAAACAATTTCTACCCTAGCAGCCAAAAGCATAGCGCTTCCTCTTGTGCCGCATGATACATGCGGACTTTTTGTCAACAGTTACGCTTCTCTTTTTATTTGCTATAGTGCATACCACATAACGATCAAGCACAATACATATGCCCCAAGTTCAACCAGAGGTGGAATCCTTCGCACGCATTCGCGTGGTGGGAGTCGGCGGTTCTGGAGGCAACGCCATCAACCACATGATCAACTCCGATGTCAAGGGGGTTGAGTTCATCGCGATCAACACCGACGCGCAGGATCTCCAGCATTCGAAAGCGAAAAAGAAAGTGCATGTGGGCAAAAACCTCACACGCGGCCTCGGTGCGGGCGGTAATCCCGATTTCGGCCGTCGTGCCGCGGAAGAGACGCAGGAGGAGGTCCTTGAAGCACTTCGCGATTCCGACATGGTGTTCATCGCGTGCGGCATGGGTGGCGGCACCGGCACCGGCGCCGCACCGATCATAGCGAAACTTGCCAAGGAGGCGGGGGCGCTCACGGTGGGAGTGGTTACGAAACCCTTCACCTTCGAAGGACAGCAACGTATGCGCTCAGCGGAGGAAGGTATCACTGCACTCAAGGCGGAAGTGGACGCCATCATCACCATACCGAACGATCGACTGCTTGCGATCGTCGATCGTGACACGTCGGTCCTCAACGCATTTGCGCTCTGTGACGACGTACTACGTCAAGCGGTCGAGGGTATCTCGGATCTCATCACCTCTCCGGGTATCGTGAACGTAGACTTCGCGGATATCAAGACCGTCATGCAAAGCGCCGGCTCCGCACTCATGGGAATCGGCCTCGCGTCGGGAGAAAAACGCGCAGAGGAAGCGGCGCAACGAGCGATCAATTCACCACTACTCGAGGTCTCCATCTCGGGTGCGCGCGGCGTACTCTTTGCGATAGCGGGGGGCGAGGATCTCGGTATGCTTGAGGTGCAAGATGCTGCACGCATCATCACCGAAAGTATCGATCCGAACGCGCGCGTCATATTCGGTGCGTTCCGTGATGACAAGTTGAAGAAAGATGAGATCAAGGTGACCGTTATCGCCACCGGGTTCATTGAGGATTCGCACACTGATATCGAAACACCGTTCACAAGCATCGCAAGGCCGATCGAGAAGCGTGAGGAAAGCGAACGCATCGGACAGATCCACAACACCCTCATCGACAATCGTGACATTCGTCCCACCACCCCGCCCCGTCCGATCGCCCCGTTCGGTCGCCATAAAGAGCTTCCGATCGACGAACCGGTACGTGAAGAAAAGCGCCCAACACGACCTTCCACACCCCAGGAACCCGCCGCTCCCGCAAAGCCTTCCGGCGAAGAGGAGGACGACGATTCGGAGTGGGGCATTCCACCGTTTCTCCGCCGCTCGAAGATCAAGTGATCGGAGCACCTCGAAGTACCACAGCACCGCGGTGCTGTGTGTGATATACTTAGCGACATATCAACCATTAACGGTTTCGCACGTAGTTGCTCTTGTATTCACCTCGCCTCGACCGACGAGTAACCCTATGGGGTAACGCGTGCGATTCCCGATCACACCTTATGTCCACTTCACCTCAGTATGACCTGCTCATTATCGGCGGTGGCCCCGCCGCGTGCGCCGCCGCGGTGTACGCGGGTCGTAAGCAATTGCGCACCCTGCTCATCACCAAGGATTGGGGCGGTCAAAGCATCGTCTCGCCCGGGATACAGAACTGGATCGGCACCATCGAGATCCCCGGCGAGGAGCTCGCTCGTCAGCTGAAGCAGCATGCGCTTGCCTATGCAGGATCGTACGTTACGGTCAAGGAGGGTGTTACCGTCGACCGAGTGACCGGCTCGTCGGGAGCGTTCTCCGTCACCCAGAGTGACGGAGAGACCGCAACGACACGTGCGGTCTTGGTGGCATCCGGCGCACGCAGACGCACGCTCACCGTACCGGGAGCGGACACCTTCGAACACAAGGGAGTCACCTACTGCGCCACTTGTGACGGGCCACTCTTCAGCGGCATGGACGTCGCAGTGATCGGGGGTGGCAATGCGGGTTTCGAATCCGCCGCGCAGCTCCTCGCATACGCAAAGAGCGTGACGTTGCTCGAACGGAACCCGAACTACCGCGCGGAACCCATCACGGTCGAAAAGGTACTTGCGCATCCGAACATGCGCGGCATCACCCAGGCGGAGCTTACGGAAGTGACCGGAGATCGTATGGTGAGCGGCATCACGTACCGCGACCTTGCGTCGGGCGTAACGCATACCCTGTCCGTTCAGGGCGTCTTTGTGGAGATCGGTGCGATACCGAACACCGACATGGTGAAGGGACTTGCAGAACTCGACGCATACGGACGGGTGAAGGTGGATCCTCGTACGCAGCGCACGTCATGTGAGGGTATTTGGGCCGCAGGCGATTGCACCGACTGTCTCTACGCACAGAACAACATCGCGGTCGGCGATGCGGTGAAGGCGCTCGAGGACATCTATCGCGCACTCTGACACTTCACTACTCGTCTTGCCTCGAGACAAATAGCCGCAAAAAACGGATCTCTTCGTACGCGTAACGATGCGAAAGGTGTGTACGCAATGTCGTGAGACCCCACCCATATGTTCGAACCGCTTCAGCAACCTCATCAACCGCTTCTTCGAACGACTCATCATCGGGAGCAAGGTGTGCGATGTTGTCAACACGGAGAACTCCATCACGCAACAGATGCTCAAGGTGTGTCATGATCGTACCCTCGGTCAACCCTCGCTCATCCGCCATCTCGCGTATGGTGAGACCTCCTTGGACCAACACTCGCGTCTTTTCATAGGTGCTCGCTTTTTTTTCTTTCTTCGTTCCCGCCGAACCTCTTGCCGGATCCGGTTCACTCCCTCCGCATGCATGCACGAACGCGCGGGTGAGCTCCCGCAAACGTTCTTCCGGTGTCGCGGCAAGACGTCGTGCGACCCGCTCGGAAGACTCCAGGAAGAACCGATCCGCCTCGGCTACCGCCGGATGCCGCAGGTACGCGAGCTCGGATATGCCCTCAAGGTAGATACCCGAAAGCGAACGTACGCGCGAGAGCGATACGTACCCCTGCCCCTCGACAAAGGTCTTGCGCAGGTCCATCCGGGCCGCGTCGAGGGTAAGCCCTTGACTTTTATGTACCGTGACCGCCCACGCAAGGCGGAGCGGGATCTGGATGAGCTCCGCCTTCACCTTGTCACCTTCCTCCATTTTCCAACTGTCCTCCTCGAGCTCAAGCTCGAAACCGCCGTGCGTCTGAATGACCGGTGTCCCGAATGCGTTGAACCGCACGATCGTACCGAGCGTACCGTTCACATACTTTCCTTGAGGGTGATTTTTGATACACATCACCGCCGCACCCTCTTTGAGCTGCAAGACTTCCGGCACCGAGGTTCCGCGCTTCAGTACTTCAAGATGCTTCTTACTTCCTTTGGTGCGCATATGAAAGGAGCGCACCGACCCCGGCAATCGTGCGAGCTGCTCGTTGTTCAAACGGTCCACATCAACGTTGTGGGTATAGAGGTGAGGCACTTCGCGAGCGGGAACGCATCCGATACGCTCTTCAAGCACCGCACGCAACTCACGCGGAACGTGACCGGCTCGGATCCCGTTCAAAATGGCAAGCAGGGTCTCATCATCTTGTCGGTACTGCTCGTGCAGGTAACACACGTTGGGTGCGAGCGCATGCCACGCATCACTCCCGAACGCAAAACGCATCGTATCACCCCCGCGCACAACGGGAGGAAGCTGAAAAAAATCTCCACAGAGCACGACCTGCATACCGCCGAACGGCACATCGCTCGAAAGTCCGGCACGGATCGCCTGATCGACCAAGTCGAGCGTGGTGCCCGAAAGCATGGAAACCTCGTCGATAATGAGGACTTGGGTGTCCCGAAAACGTTTGACCAGTCGCTCGTTCTGTGCAATGTGATCGAGCTCGTACGGACCGAGATACTCCTTGACCCCCACACCCGACCAGCTGTGTACCGTCTGCCCTCCTATGTGCGTCGAAGCGATGCCGGTCGATGCGGTGATCGCCGGCTCGATACCGCGTTCACGCAACCATCGCACGTACCGGTTGATCACGTACGTCTTGCCGCTTCCCGCCGCACCGGTCAAAAACACGTTCTTACCAAGGCAAAGCACGGAAAAAGCTTCATCTTGTGTCATGCTCATCAGCGTACCACACTCTCTGGAAAGAACACACTTTTCCACAGTGTCTCCCTTGCGCGACACATACACGACGCATATATTTGGAATTATGCATAAGAGCAACGCATTCGTACTCCTACTCGTTGTCGGAACGCGCCATGCGTCAGGTCCTTGTGCATAAACAACCAAAAAGAACCGCACAAAAAACCTGACGCAAGTCGGGGATTTTTTGTACAAACAGCTCTTTCAAGGAGAATCGGGATGGTATATTACAGCATCGAATTGACGACCCCGTGTGGCGCTGAACTCAAAGAGTGCAATCGCCTACCGGGATCGAGCCGCTGTGCCAAGAAGGTGAGCAACTGCACGTGCCCCTCAAGCAATGGTGTCTGCATTTCTCGCTGGTGCATCGGTAAAAAGATCTGCGTAGACGCCACACCGAAGGCGTGATCGCACCCATACGGTACGTGTTCACCAAACACCTCTGCCCGCACGAAGGTACCCTCAAATCCTCGCGTGCGCAAAAGGCCGACTGGGATCGGCCTTTTCCTATGATTCTGATCCTCACACCGGATTGAGCTTACGAAGGAGCAAACGACGTTGCTCGAGTTCCTTTCTTTGCAGCTCGAAATACACTCGTCCGGCCTTAGTGATCGAATACCTCTCACCATCCTTGATGACGTGCCCAAGTCGCTCATGCATGTCCATAAAATGTTCGAGTGAGCACCACAGGCACGCGATCACTCGTTCGTCAACGGCCTCATGCGAAGCACCGGAAAGTGTGCGTCCCTCAAGCCACTCCTTCACCCGATCATGCGTTTCGGGTTGGACTCTGTTAAAGGCGTCCATCTGCCTTTTGATCTCTGCAAGCGTGATACCGTCACCGTCACGACCGAGCAAGGAAACACCCACGACGGTCACCCCGATCAGGTGATGCATCTTTTTCATGCGTCATCCTCCAAATCCAAATCTGCCTACATCGATAATAGCACCAAATTCGCACGACACAACATACCAACCAACCCTCAAACCACCATTCCCACACCATGGTGACTTTGTTCGATTGACATATCATGTAATGTCGATATATTTATCGTGCGACCACATACGCATGCGGAGTCACCGGTGCACGACAGCATCCGATACGTCCTCACCATCATATCCGACCCACAACGTGAAAAAGAGACAAAACACCGAACACTCCGAATTATCCGGAAAGACTATCATATTGGTCAACACCGGTTCGATGAAGAAAAAGTTCATCGTACAGCGACTGAAACAGCTCGGTCTTCGTATCATCGCAATCCATCATGAAAAGAACTGGGCCGCACCGTATGTCGATCGCTGGATACTCACCGACACCAAAAATCACACCAAGGCACTTGAAGATGTCGATTCGTTCCTGCACACACATACCGATCTTTCCGTGGATGGCATTCTTACCTTTTGGGAGGACGACGTGCTCTTGACCTCGAAGATCGCCGAGGAGCTTGACCTGATCAGCGTGCCGGTCGCAATTGCGCGGCAGGTGCGTGACAAATTTTTATTCAGGACGTTCTGTACCGAGAACGACATCCGCACACCAGAACATTTGCTTATTAAGGACGAACGGGATCTTGATCACGTCGTCGCCAACTTCACCTTCCCCGTCGTACTCAAGCCCACATTCGGCTCCGGGAGTGCATTTGTCATCAAGGCGCAAGACAAAGAGGAATTCTTCAATACGTACGAGTATATCGATCGCAACATATCTCCCAACATTGAATCTTCACTCAATGAGGGTCTCGATGTGCTGGTTGAAAGTTATATCGACGGCGACGAGGTCGATATCGATATCCTGCTCCAGAACGGAAAGATCAAATACTTTGCCATCGTCGACAACTATCGAACCGAGGAACCTTTTTTCATCGAAACCCAGCAAGCGATCCCCTCTGAACTTCCACGGAAGGACCAAGACGCGCTCGTGGAGATGGCCGAAACGGTGCTCGAAAAGTTGGGAATCCAGAACGGCTGTATCCACTTCGAAGCAAAGGCGACTCGCCGGGGACCGGTACCGATCGAGATAAACCTCCGCATGGGGGGCGATGAGACCTACACATTCAGCAAAGAGGCATGGGGTGTTGATTTGATCGAGGGTGCGGCGAAGATCGCACTTGGAATATACCTCCCGAAGGTGCAAAAGCCGGATACCCCTCGAAAATACCTTATGAGCAACACGTTCACTCCGAAACAATCGGGACTTCTCGTCAAACTCGATGTAGACGAGCAAATAAAGAAAGTACCGGGCGTAGAGGAACTCTGTCTTTTCAAGCAAGCGGGCGATGCGGTATTGGTACCTCCCGAAGGATACGAGTATCTCGGTTGGATCGTGGTCTCGGGTGAGAATCCGCTCGATACGGAACACAACTTCAACGAGGCACTGAAATGCATACGCTATGATGTCGCCCGATTCCACTCATCCTCTTCAATCGGGAAGACGCTTCGGCGAAACCGTTTTTCCATGGCATCCGCCAACAAGGAACTCCTTGAAGGGGCGGCAAAGATCGAACGCATGCGACGCACCTCGATCAAGAACCAACGAAACCTGCATGTCGGTGTGGTCTACAACATGTTCCAAGAAGAAGATGGGGTCGTGGAAGCGGCACTCTCGGCAATGGGTACCGATATTGAGGAGGCACTCCATGAGCGCGGATATCAAACCACCCCATTCGACATGAACGAACCCGTGCGCTGTATTAACGAGCTCAAGGGCAGCAATGTCGATATTGTATTCAATGCGTGTGGCAGGATCAACAATTCAAGCATGCTCAAGCCGCATGCGGCAGCGATTCTCGATATGTTGCGAATACCGTATACCGGATCCAATCCATTCACCCTCGGTCTCTGCAATGATAAGATACGGATCAAAAAGCTGCTCTCGTTCCACGGCATACCGACTCCGCGCTGGGATTACGCCTACACCATCGAGGATGACATCGACCAGACGCTCAAGTATCCACTCATCGTAAAGCCGGCGAATACCGACAACTCGATCGGTATTACCAATGACTCGGTCGTCACCGATCGCGCACAGCTCCAGCAGCGACTCGCGTATGTCATTCACGAACTCGGGAGTCCCGCGCTCATCGAGGAATACATCGACGGCGATGAATACGCGGTGCCGATCATCGGGAGCGAGGAAGACGACCTCCGAGTCCTTCCCCTCTCCCGCATTACGTTCGACACCTTGCCGAACGAGCTGTGGCACATCCTTCCGTACGATGCGAAGTGGGGGGACAAAACACCGTACGAAAAGATCTCCGTTGAGGAACCCTCGAAGAACACGAACAAGAAACTCGAGTCACTGATCACCGAGATCGCTCTCGACACGTACAATATACTCGATTGCCACGATTATGGTATCGTGGAGATCAAGGTGGACAAAAACAGCAACCCATACGTACTTGAACTCAACCCGAACCAACACATGCGTACCGAGGACATACTTCCCCGTGCCGCACGGCTGGTGAAAATGAGCTACGCGGACCTGGTAGAAGAGATCATCCGAATCGCGATCAAACGATACGAGAACAGGCCACACTATTACCACCTGCAAACCGACTCCATGTAGTAACGTACAAGAGAGCGGCATTACCGACGCTAATTAAACACAGATACCATGAATACACCGAACAGGCCGCTACCACAAGAGCTCGTTGTTGACGGCAAAATCACCGACAGCGGGATCACGGTCGTCGTGAACAAAGAACGTTTTCCTATCCGCTATCCGAAGGCCATTTGGGCGAGCTACCCCGAGGATGCAAAGGCGGCGCTTTGCGATGCTCTGACGGTGAGTTCGACCATGTTCCTTCCCCAGATCTTGTCCCTTCCCGAAATACGCTACAAGACCGCACGAACCCTTGCCGAAACGTTCTTTTTCAAGAACGGCATCTACGACATGCCTTGCACGGCCATCTCGGATAAGAAATCGTCGATCACATACATCAAGGATTTCTTCAATGTTCGCTCGCATTTCGGCACCAATGTGATCCGAACCGTCCATACCGAACGTCCGATCTCGGACACGCCGACCGCCATCATCCCCTTCTCTTTCGGCAAAGAGAGCATGCTCACACTTGCCCTCTGTAAGGAGCTCGGCATCAGACCGATCCCGATCATTTTCATCGAACCTTCACACACCTTCGAACATGCGCACAAAAAGAAAATGATCGCTCTCTTCGAAAAGGAGTTCGACGTAAAGATATACATCACAGAGAATGCACCGGGTATTTTCAGGTATGGAAAATACTGGGGGTTTTCGACGGAGCTTGGGTGGGGACTCCACACCACGGAATGTGCACTGCTTACACTTCCGTTTGCACACCACTTCAATGCGGACTACATCATCCTTGGAAACGAACAATCATGCAACGATTTCTACATGAACAAAGAGGGTGTGCTCACATACTCCGCAGCCTATGATCAACACACCGACTGGACCACTCAACAAGGACTCCTTGCTTCCCTGTTGCTCGGTAGGGAGATCGAGGTTGCAAGCTTCATGGAGCCGCTGTACGAACTCGCGATACTGAAGGTGCTACACACTCGTTATCCTGCATACGGCGCGTACCAAATGTCGTGCTTTGCGAACAATGAACAGGCGAAAGAGGTACGGTGGTGCCAGAACTGCTCGAAATGCGCGTACGTCTATGCACTCTCAGCGGCCTCCGACATCGACCTTGAGCGCATGGGCTTCACGGAAAACCTGTTTGACAACGCGCACGCACACCTGTACACAGATTTCTTCAAAAAAAATGTTCCGGGTCTTGAGTATGGGACCAAGGAAGAGCTTGGCCTTGCATTCTTACTTGCCACCGACCGTGGCCGAACCGGTCACACGATCGATCTATTTCGAAAAAAGTCGTACGCTCATTTCGCCACACAGAAAGAAGAGCTCATGCGTCGGTACCTGGGCATCCACCCGTTCCAGAACATCCCGAACGATGTTTCCCCTGAGATCGTGCGCATATACGAACAAGAGCTCGGGGTATCCAAAACGAAAACACGTTTCCGTTCAAAATAGTCCTTCCGGCCACACCATGTCAAGACGGGTAACTCATGAAAAGTACACATTCCACTTCACGCACCATGGCGGTTTGGCTCAACATGCTGGAGCCCATCTTTTTTCACGAACGTGACCGCGATGGACTCTTGATCATCGCACTCGATCACACTCCGGTCGCAGAGTACGCGCGGAAACACTACCGTTCCGACGAACTGCTTTTGGTATCAAGTACTCGACCGCTCCCATGTCCCACGTTCGACGAACTCCTTACCGAGACCGACCTTGCGGATCGACTCATGGAGCGATCGGTCACCCAACTCGCGGTACCGTACCGCACCAAGAAAGAGTACCGCGTGTGGGCTCGCGCTCACCACATCACGCTCATAACCCCTTCGGCACATATACAGAATCGCCTCGAGAACAAACGAGCGTTCCAACGACTGCTCGAAGGCCATGGCGTGCGTACACCCGCAGTACTTCGTGAACGAGCGCAGGTGCTGCCGGGAAAAACATACGTGATCCAAAAGAGCGTCGGCTCGGGCATGCTTGGCACCGAGTTTCTTCGAGCGGATGACGTGCGAGACATTCACTTCACCCGTTCAACCCTTGTCCGCGAGTACGTGGAGGGAATCCCTATCGGCGTAAGCATCATCATCGATCGAGCGGGAATTGCGATCTTTTCGGCGACGCGAAGACAGTGTTTTGAGTACGAGAACGGCTTTCCGAAGACATTCCTCGGCATACAGTGGCTCCCTGCCGACTTCCTTTCGAAACAGACGATCGAATCGATCCGCCACGAACTAATGCGTGTCTGCTCGTTACTTCACACTGCATCCTTCGCCGGCATGGCCAACATCGACCTCGTCATAGCACACGACCGCGCGTACGTACTTGAATGCAATCCGCGCCTCTCTGCGTCGACCCCACAACTCTTTTCCGTACCGGGACTCACCGCACATGCGGAACCGTGGCCACTCTATGTGCGCGCCTGTTTACGCAAGCGATTCGACCTGTCAAATACTCTTATTTGTCACATTCCCAAGAGCCCCTACATGGGCTCCACGCTCGATATCGACGTGCCTGCATGTTCCGACACAACACACGTTCCCCCCGTGGGGACCTACCGCCTCACCCCCGCCGGCGTGTCTTTTGTCGAAAAGGATCGACACCTATCGGATGATCACAACACGTTCTTCCTTTTTCACGAACTCAGCGAACCACATACCCGCATACAACAAGCATTCACGCTCGCGAGCATCTACAGCAACACGCCACTCTACGACCACACCACCGGCACCTTGAACGCGCACGGATCAAAACTGCGCACTGCCGTATGTACCTTATTCGGTTACCATCCCACCCCATGAATACACACAATGACAGGACGCCACCACTCGTTTCCGAAGTGATGAAAGCGGAACTTCGTAAGAAATTCACGCGTATTTTGCGCGAAGAATATACCGGATCCGCACGAAGCTTGCTACCGGTCGTACGAGGCGTGCGCCGGAAGCGCGATCGATTCCTCGAGATCGTCCGGACGCATGGCACACCGTGCTTCGTGCTCGATGAAGAGGCGCTTGAAGACTCGCTCGAATCGTTCGATCGAGCGTTCAAGGCGATTCCCGACCTGGAAACATACTATGCGATAAAAGTGAACGACCACCCGGTTGTATTGCGTACGATCGTTGAACATGGGTACGGACTGGACGCTTCGAGCGAACGTGAGCTCCGTCTTGCGATCGAAGCGGGAGCGAAACGGATCATATACACCGGTCCCGCAAAGAGCCGCGCGGGACTTTCTCTTGCACTCGAACACGCCTCCAAGGTGGTAGTGCACCTCGACAGTTTTCACGAACTTGCACTCCTCGCGGAGGTCACTTCCGCACAAGAACGGGCAATCGTTGCGGGAGTACGGATCACCTCGGCGTCCGCGTGGAACAAATTCGGCATACCGCTTGAAGACCTGCGCCGATTCTATGACCTCGCCCGCAACCATCCGAGCATTGACCTATGCGGTATTCAGACACATCGGAGTTGGAACACGGACCACGAACCGTACGTGGATACGATGCGTCAGGTTGCAACATACCTTGCGGACCATTTCACCACCGAAGAACGCGCCGGTTTCCGTTTTTACGACTTTGGTGGCGGTTTTGTCCCCGATGCAACGGAAGGAGAGCACCCGTGGTATTCGCCACAAGGAAAAGTGGTACGAGCCATCTACGAATACTTCGAGGAAGAAGCCCCCTTCCCCTACAAACACCACACGTTCCGCTCATCACCACTGCGCGAATACGCACGCGGTATCGCCGTCGGTATAAAAAACCACCTCCGACCGACCCTTCCGAATGCACGGTACATGACGGAGCCGGGTCGCATCATTGCCGACAGTGCGATGCATGTGCTGCTTCGTATAGCGGATCGCAAGGAAGGACTCATTATCGCGGATGGCGGCTTGAACATGATCGGATATGAGCGTTATGAAGATGAGTACTTTCCCATCGTAAACCTTACACATCCGGGAAAAAAGGAGATTGACTGCATGGTCTACGGCTCACTCTGCATGATGCAAGACCGCTGGGGATACTCATGCTTCGCATCAAAACTCGAGATCGGTGACGTGCTCGTGGTACCGAACCAAGGCGCCTTGACCTACTCGCTCTCACAAGACTTCATTCACGGCAAACCCCCGGTGCACATACTTCCTCGTTCATCACGGAAGTGAGATTGTCGATCAGTTAAGACCTGGGGTGTTTACTTGTATCTCAATATGTTGTATCTTCATGCAAGACCTACATAACCGATAGCGGAGGTACCCATGCATCACTGCGAATGTGGAAAACGCATCACCAAGATCCTGGTGCGCGGCAAGCAAAGGCCGCCACCGGACATACATCACAACCTCTGTACGAGATGTTGGAGGAGGCTCCTCGAGACACTAAGATGGTATTATTGATCCCGGAAACCCACGACGGCAACGTCGTGGGTCTGTTCGTATCTGACTACCGCCTAAAGCGGCATGAGGCCATTCACCACAAGCTCTGCACATACGAACGTGAGCCAAAAGAGAAAGAGTGCGCCCGCCTCTTTCTTTGAAATGACGTGCCCGGTCTTCATAAAACGGAACAACATGAACGATGCGACGACCATGAACATGCCGGTCACATAGATGATGCGGTGCGGGAAGTCGAACGGGTGAATAAGTGCCAAAAGCCCTACCACGACGGTCGCGTCCGCAAGGACCGTACCGAGTATGTCACCGAGTGCGAGCGAATCATCGCGCTTACGTACCGAACGAAGCGAGAAGAAGAGTTCCGGCATGGTGGTACCGAGCCCGATCACGAACATGCCGATCAACACCACACTCACCCCGAGGTCCGACGCAAGCGCTTCAGCCGCGATGACGGCGAAATGGGCACCGACAAGCAAGGTCGCCATGCTGAGAAGAAGCATGAGGAACGATCGACGCCATCCGTCATGCTTTGGCACCGGCAAGGTGCCATCGGTACCATCACGGAGTGCGATGTAGTAGAACACCCCACCTGCAATGATGAGGGCAAGCCCGTCGAGGCGCGAATAGTGGCCGTTGAGACCGAGCACGACCGGGAGCAGCAGCATGAGCGGATACACGAGGTGATTTTTAACGATCTTTCCCTCGATCGAAAGTCCGCGCCGCGCAAAAAAGACGATGATCGCGACAATGAGCGTAAGGTCCGCAATATTCGAACCGAGCAAGGTACCGAGACCGAGCGATGGAATACCTTCGAGCGCGGCGTTCACGGCGATCATGGTTTCGGGGAGTATGGAAATGACCGCCACGATGATGAAACCCACCGCATATTTCGAAAGGCGAAAATGTCTTGCGAGCAACGCCGCGTACCGTGTCGCGAGCGTCGCCCCTTTCCCTACCAGAAAGAGTGCGGCCGCGAGAATGAAGAGGTCGTTCGTCATATCGATCCACGTGACTATCGTCCCTCACCCGACGTCTTTTTTTTCAGAGTATCAAGCTTCTTCATGTACGCCAGGAACGTGAGAATGTACTGCGCGTGACTCCAGATGAGCGGAGTGACCGAAGTTGGAGCGTGGGTTACAGGATGATACTGCTCGGCAAAAAGACCGGCCTCGTTCGCACGCCGCTTCATCCACTCGAGCCGTCGCCGAGGCATTTCCAGGTCCTGCAGGTCCTTTGCGCGCGCGATCTCATACTCTGCGACCCAACACGTGGTGACCACCCACGGATTACTTGCCGCATCGTGGTGTGCGAAGTATCGATCGCCATCGTAGCGCGCTATGCCGATACCCTCCACATCGGTCGTCAGCGCAGCACAGGTGCGTTCGTACACTCGCTCCAGGATCGGATCGTCCGGTGGGAGAACACCGAAGCGAAAGAGGCCGTAAAAGCTCGAGACGTCGACCGTCTCATCGAGCGATTGCTCGCCATGACTGGAAACAATGCACTTCGCAGCGCGCCCATCTTGTGAGACAAGTGTACGCATGATACCATCACGCACCTCCTCGGCAGCAGTCCCCCATCTCCTGCAAGAAACCTCCTTACCAAGCAACTTGGCGAAAGATGCGGCGGTGGTAAGTGCCGCATATACCACACTTGACGTGTACGTGAACGCGCCCACACGCTCTTCCCACAGATCATGACTCGGAAGCGGCAGCTTCGTCTTTTTGTCTCTGTATCGAGCGAGAAAGTCGGCGACACGACGGATGTACGGGTTGTACATCTCCTCAATGAACTCGACATCATGCGTGAGCTCATAATGTCTCCCGAGGGCGATCAAAGTGATCGCGGTTTCATCTTCTTGAATGGGTGGCTGCGCACGTCCATCGCGCACCCACGGATGCCACGAACTCCCGAGCGAACGATCGGTACGATATTTATGGAGCAGATATCCGTCGTCCGTAAGTGTTTCCTGTGCAAACTTGTGGAACGAACGCGAGATCGTGGTGTGACCGGTCTCCAAAAATGCGAGCACCACGTACGCCGAATCTCTGGGCCAACAGTAGCTGTAGGTATCACGCCCACTCTGCAAGATACTCGAATCGCCGGATGCGACCACCGCTCCGCCATTGTCCGTATGCGTGCGCATGACCAAAAGCGACCTGCGACACAATGTGACGAGCTCAGGATCGATACCTTCGGGGTGACACCCCGGCCGATCCACCCAAGCCCTCCAGTAGTCCATAGTGGTCCTCAACAGATGCATGGGGCTTCTGGTCAAAATGTCACGATGGTGCCGTTCAACGACGCGATACGACTGCCCCACCGCGATCCAGTATGAAAGCGAACGCGAACCCTTGCTTCGCACCGTCATGGTCAAGCCGAGCACCGAGTCGACACTGCCGTGTTCAATGCCGCTCTTCGAAAGAACGCCGTCCTCGGCATCACGCCACGTACCCTCTCTACCTTCGATACCCAGGAGACCAACCCCATAGTCATCAAAGAAGTCTTCGTCGCTTCGCGCTGAGACGAGGATGACTCGACGCCCCTTGTAGTGCACCAGTGCCTGCAACTCCGGCGAGTAGTACGCCGTATCCCCGCGCTCCGTCTCACTTATATGAAACTGTTGATTGAAAAAAACCTTGAACACGCGGTCGCGGTCGAAGAGATTCTCAACCGTTACCGAGCGCACGAAAATGTCATGTTCATTGTAGACGATGTCGAAAAAAGAGAGAGCGATACCCGCCTCACGATGCACCGCGCGCACCGCACCGACCAACGTGTCCTTCTCATAGGTTACCTGCACCTCAAAGCCACCACCGGAAAGCCAGTGCATCGCACCGTCCACGAAAACACCAATACGATGCATGAGACGTTCACCAACATGGTTCTCAAGACCGACCTGGGGAAAATAGAAGTCGCGCACCTGACCCCACTCATCGTACACGATGAGGACATTCCCATTTCCCAATACGAGTGAGCGAGCCATGGCATGTTACCGTACACCCCGGATGTACTACTTGCAGCAGGGTGAACGCAGTGCTTGCATCGTCTTCGCACGACTCGTGGCACCCTCGACCCGCGAAGCAAGCGCGTCTTTACCAAAACAATCACGGAGCCATACCGCAAAATCGTTTCCATTACGCCTCGTGTGGTAGGAATACTGCTCGTCGGTCATCTCCCCAAGGGCCTCCATGAGCTCCGCAACCGAGGAGACCACCGGCCCGTGGTGGATCCAGAACGCTTCTTCCGGTTTACATGCGGCGCGACACACGCATGCTGTGTCCCTGGTCGATGTTTTCTTTACGGCGACACGCTTGCTCGCAGTCGTCGTACGCTTCTCCTTCACTACGGTCGACGGCGTTCGTGTCTCTTTCTTCTGCTTTGGGGTGGACGCCTTTTCTTCCACCTTTTTCTGAGCCGGGGTCTTTGTAGGCATATGTTTATGACTTAATGGCTTGTAATACGGAACGAGTTTTATGTGAAAGGGCTTCCAGGAACGTACGCTTGTGCCGCCGTTCCGGAAGTGCACGCACACGCATGGTGAGGTCGTTGAGCACGTTCATGTACGCTATGAACGCTTCATAGGGGGAATCGTACGGACTGAAATACTTATGTACATCACCATCCTCCCACCATTTGGTGCACATGTAGTAGAAATGGTCCGAGGTGGTGAGTCGACGCCAATCACGCAAAAGCTCAGGGTCGTTGGCACTTTTGACCTCGCCCTCAATGGCATACAACGCGCGAAGTGCGTCGTGCTGTATCGGATTGCTGCGCCACGCGGAAAGGTCACGTTCGACGTCGGCCCACGAAACGTAGTCCGGCACATCGATCTCACCGACCGCGGGGTACCGCGTAAGCGCTTCCGTGGGAGTGACGAAGCCATTGTCCGGATAGCGCGTGACTTCGTGCGGCAATGCCCGAAGAAAGTCAAAAATGCCCGTATCTTCCCACTGGTGCTCGCCGAACGTCTCGTAGTCCATGAAAAGGTTGATGACGTGCCCATCGCCATTGTGCGCATCCACCCACTGGGCGAACTTCGGTGCCGTGAGCGGCCACTCTTCCCATCCGCGATTTGAAAACCGGAACGCGATGTCGTCGGAGAGTTTGTAGTGCTTGAGCAGCAAGCGAAAACCGGGATCGTTGCGCGCATGGTACACGTAGGTCGGTTTTCGCCAACCGAGCACATGGTCGGCCCCTTCCGCAAGCATGCCGAGGTACCCCATGTCGGCGACCATGGCGGCGATGTCGTTGCGGTAGATAAGCTCCGTATTGCGAAACACGTACGGCCGCACGCCGAACAACTCGCGCACCTTACGCGCGTGCATCCGCACCTGTTCGCGAAACTCATCGGGTGACTCGAGGAACGCAAGCGAGTGATAGTAGGTCTCCGAAAGCACTTCCACACGGCCGGTGTCAATGAGACGTTTGAAAGACTCCACCACCTCGGGCGCATACTCTTCGAACTGTTCAAGCGCGATCCCGGAGAACGAGAACGCGACCTTGAAATCCGGATGTGTCCTCAGGCTTTCAAGCAACGTGGCGTTTGCCGGCAAGTAACACTTTTCTGCCACCTTACGCACGATACGGGCGTTGTTGGTGTCACGCTCCGAGTCGTCGTTGAAGTACCGATGATCGGCACCGATATCAAAAAAGCCGTAACGCTTGACGCGTCGTGGCTGATGGACTTGAAAATACATGCACACCGCACTCATACTCGTAGAACGGTCTTTTTCAAAGACCTATAGATCATCATACAGCGTTCCGCCACTCTTCTCCAAGTCTGTGCCCCCGCCTCGCGACGCCCCTCGCGGGAAAGTGTTTCGCGCAGCGAGGGATGGTCGAGCACCGCGGCGATCTTGTTCGCCATATCATCGGTATCCCAAAAATCGACCTTGAGCGCGTTGTGTATCACCTCGGAAACACCCGACTGTTTCGAAATGAGAACCGGGGTGCCATTCAAAAGCGACTCGAGCGGCACGATACCGAACGGCTCCGAGACCGAGGGCATGACGACCACATCGGCCAATCCATAAAGTCGCGCGAGCTGCTTGTCACGCAAGAAACCGGTGAAAAGCACCCGATCTCCGATGCCGAGGTACGCCGCACGATCGATGACCGCCTGCGCCATGTCGCCCGAACCGGATACCACGAACAGTGTGTTCGTACGCCGAGAGAGGACCTTCTTCGCCGCTTCCAAAAAGTAGTCGGGGCCCTTCTGCAGTGTGAGTCGACCAACAAAAAGCACGATGCTCCACCCGAGACCCTTGAACCTGCGCATATCGGACTCGGTGGCGCTTGCGACCGCAATGTCATCCGAATCGATACCGTTGTGCACCACCACCACCTTGTCGGGATCGATGCCGTACCGATCGACAACGATGCGCTTCGTGTATTCGGAGACGGTCACCACGACATCCGCCTCGTACATACCTCGACGTTCGATATCGTAAATGGACTGATTCACCTTACCGAAACCGGTACGGTCGAACTCGGTGGCATGAACATGAGCCACGAGCGGAGCTCCCGTAGCACGCTTTGCCGCCATTCCGGCCGGGTAGCAGAGCCAGTCATGCATGTGAATCACATCCGGCTGTTGTGCCAATGCGACCATGGGCGAAAGTGCGGCGTAGCGGAGCACCTCGTCGAACAGGCTCGGACCGTACTGCAACTCCGGGTATTGGCCACGCAAGAAACGCAGCCGGTCATCGGTCATGTATCCGTTCGCAAAGGAATCCGCCTCTACGGCAGTAAGCGGGCGTGCTTCATCGGCAAAGAGCATACGTGCGCCACTATTTGCGACCGGATACTTGCGCGGGAGCACAAAGCGAACGTCGGCACCCTCGGCAACGAGGCCGCGTGCCAGGCCATGGCACGCAACGCCAAGACCACCACTGTTGTGCGGTGGGTACTCCCAGCCGTACATAAGTACACGCATTGTATGAACTATGCCGGCACGCGCGTTACGGCTTGCACGCCCCGCATTGCTTTTCAGTATACACCAAAACGGTATTCGGCATGCCGAACGCTGTGCATAACTCACAAATTCCTCTGATCGAGCGTCGCGAACGAGGTGTTGTCATACGAAAGAAACCGGGTATCTGCCGCGTAGTACACAGCAGACCGATCGGAAATACATTACCTATTCAACAATAAATAATGAACTAAACGTATGGAAACGAACATCATCAACACGAAAGTCATAGCGTTCAGCACGGTTGCGGCGCTGTTAGGGGCGGGTTTCGCCATGGCCATGAGCGCCTCGGCGGCCGGCCCGCAGGGCGGTCTTGCGCGCGGCACCTGTGACCCTGAGCGGCACGAAGCCGTCGAGAAGGCCATGGAGGATGGCGACTATGAGGCATGGAAGGAACTACATGGCGGCCGCGGGCGCATCGCGAGCGTTGTAAATGAGGATAACTTTGACACCTTCGTCGCGATGCACGAGGCGATGGAAAGCGGTGACACGGAGAAAGCCGCCGAACTGCGCGAGGAACTCGGCCTCAACGCCTCAGGTCACCGCGGTGGCGGTCGAGGTGGCATGCACCGCGGCATGGGTGCCGGGGATGGTGTGCAGAACAACTGGGGCAACTAAAACTTGTGTGAACATCTGAAACAGAGGCGGGCGAATCGCCCGCCTCTGTTCGTTCATGATTGAAGTCAACCTCCAATCATCCAATCATGGTGTGTTGGGGACTCGCAAAAGCAAGGAGGAGCCGCGCGGCGGTTCCGTTCGCTCTCGCCACACCACGAGGTGCAAAACGGTAGCGGAGCGACACAGCATCCATGGGTCACTCCGTTCAGTGTCGACACTGCGCACAATGAAATACTAGTATTAATTACTGTACTAATTACAGTAATTATATCGAGACGTCGGTAGTGTCTGCTCGAAACGAATAGCACGAGAACCCTAATCGACCAACTTCCACCCTTCAGCCAAAAGCTGCTCGGCTTTTTTGTACTTCATCTCTCGTACCTCACCGTCTTTTGTGACCCGGACCGTATCATTGCGACCGTACTGCCGCGCAGATGTTCGGCTACGAACGACCGGCCCCGACATGCCCGTGGTAACGGTCGCGGACACCTGCTGGGCCTTCTCGCTCTCTCGACGCATGCGCTCCTCCTCGCTCACGAACGCACCTGCGCCGATCTGCGGCAAAAGTTGTGCGATGTGTTCGCCAATATTCGATTCAAGCGCACGAAACATCCGTAGTCCTTCCTTGCGGTACTCAATGAGCGGATCGCGCTGCCCTATCGCGCGCAAACGTACCGACCCTCGCAGGTACTCCATCGTCTCAAGATGCTCGAGCCAAAAGAGGTCGATCGTCTGCATGAGGAGCCGTCGCAACGCCGCATAGAATTCATCCTCACCGAGCTGCTTCTTTTTTTCCTCGACGATCGACATGATCGCCTCATCCTGTGCACCGAGCTCGAACAAGAACGCTTCCATGGCCGAACGATCGCCAAGCAGATACCTCCTACGTCGATCATAGATCGCCACACGCTGGTGGTTCAGGACGTCGTCATAGGCAAGCACGTGCTTCCTTGAGTCGAAATGAAAACCCTCGATGCGCTTTTGCGCACCTTCGATCTGTCGTGAAATGAGGCGATGCTCGATCGGTGTATCATCCGCTTCGGTCATTCGCTGCATCAGGTTCTTGATGGTCTCATGGTTGCCGAACACCCGCATGAGCTGATCGTCGAGCGACACACAGAAAAGCGTTTCTCCGGGATCACCCTGGCGTCCCGCACGGCCACGTAGCTGGTTGTCGATACGTCGCGCCTCATGACGCTCGGTACCGAGCACAAAAAGGCCACCGAGCGCACGCACCTCGTCGGCCGCTCCCGGAAGTGCGGGACTTCCGCCAAGCTTGATGTCGACCCCCCTTCCCGCCATGTTGGTCGCGATCGTCACCGCACCCTTGCGGCCTGCCTGCGCAACGATCTCACCCTCGCGCTCATGATTCTTTGCGTTCAGCATCTCGTGTGGCACACCGGCACGCGTGAGATAGGCGGAAAGCTGCTCGTTCTTTTCAATGGAGGCGGTACCGATGAGGATCGGTTGCCCCTTTTCGTGCACCTCGCGCACCATGCGCGCGATGGCGGCGAATTTACCCGCCTCGTTGCGGAAAATAAGGTCGTTGCGATCGATACGAGCGATCGTCTTGTTGGTCGGTATCTGCACGACGTCGAGCTTGTACACGCTGTAGAACTCCTCGGCCGAGGTTTCCGCGGTACCGGTCATACCGGCAAGTTTCTCGTACATGCGGAAGAAATTCTGGTAGGTCACCGACGCATAGGTGCGACTCTCGCGCTGCACCGTCACACCCTCTTTCGCTTCAACCGCCTGATGCAGCCCCTCGCTCCAGCGCCTTCCCGGTTGCATACGGCCGGTGAACTCATCAACGATCACGATCTGGTCGTCGCGGACCACGTAGTGTCGGTCGCGCTCAAAAAGCGCCTTGGCGCGGACCGACGTTTCGAGGTGATGCACGTACTTGATACCGGCATCCGTGTAGATGTTCTCCACCCCGAGCGCTTGTTGCGCCTTCTCGATGCCGCTGTCGGTGAGCTGAACGGCACGAAGTTTTTCATCCTTGGTATAATCTTCACCTTCGACAAGGGTGCGTGCGATCTTTGCGAACGTATCGTAGAGCGAGCCGCTCGCATCGGCGGGCGCACTGATGATGAGCGGGGTTCGCGCCTCATCAATAAGAATGGAATCGACTTCGTCGATGATCGCAAAGTGCGGTGCACGTTGCCGAAGATTGTGCGCCTCGTACTCGATATTGTCACGCAGGTAGTCGAACCCGAACTCACTGTTGGTACCGTACGTGATGTCGGCCTCGTACGCCTCTTTGCGCGTGCAAGGGCGAAGAAATTCGTACGCCACTTTGTATGCACCCGTTTCGTCGCGCGCCGCATCCTCCGGGGAATCTTCTTTGTGCGACGGATCGTAGAGATACGACGCCTGCGTGTTCACAACCCCCACCGAAAGACCCAAAAACGCGTACACCTGACCCATCCACACCGCATCACGGCGAGAGAGGTAATCGTTCACCGTGACCACGTGCACACCCTTGCGGGTAAGCGCATTCAAGTACGCCGGCAATGTGGCGACGAGCGTTTTTCCTTCACCGGTACGCATCTCGGCGATCGAGTGTCGATGCAACACCACACCACCCATGATCTGAACATCGTAATGCCGTTCACCGAGCACGCGCTTCGCCGCTTCACGCACCACCGCGAACGCCTCGGGGAGAATATGATCGAGCGCTTCACCTCCCAGCACTCGCTCGGAGAGATGCTGCGTCTGCTCGCGCAATCTCGCATCATCCATTGCCGCCACACGTGCTTCTTCGGCATTTACGGCTCGCACAACCTCTTCAAGCTCACGCAAGGTGCGCCTGTTGGTGTTGTCACGAAAAAACTGCTTCAGCGAGAATGAGAACATTGCATCGATTGTACCATGTGTACCCCTCGACGCCAGTTGACATACCACATGCGTAGACTTATATACACTCGCTTTCACGCCGGTCACCGGTCGGTCGATTCACGGTCCATCCGCCTCACAAGGAACACGGTTGCGCATGGTGTTCAGATCGGTAGTACATCACAAAGATACCACCTCGCGAAAGATCGCGCACTCCCTCCGCATAAACATGATGCAGATTGCCCATGATCCACATATGTTCCATGACCACGAAACAAGCCGCTGGAGGCGGCTTGTTTCGTGGTCATGAGAGAAGACTATTTCTTCTTTGCAGCCTTCTTTGCTGCGGGCTTCTTTGCCGCCGTCTTCTTTGCTGCGGGCTTCTTGGCTGCAACCTTCTTTACCGCCTTTTTCTTTGCTGGCATGGTTGTGGTGGTTATGTGGGAAGTAATGAACGACGTCGACCAAACTTTCGTCGTTAACTCATCAACATTATCATGCAAACGCATGTGTGACACAATGCACAATCGATAGCATGAGTGTGGATAAGTGCTTCGACGTCGATGTGTGTTTAGCGTGCCACACTGCCTGTTCGACGTCGATACTTTACATGGTCATTTCGACGTCGAAAGACGTTTAGCGCTTATGTAGCTTCGATAATTTGCCTTGCTTATATAAGTACTTCCACTGCGTTCGTATCCATGACCATGGATTGCTTCGCTGCGGCTCGGAAAGACGACGATGGACCGAACGGTGGGTCGCGAATGGTGTGCACCTGTACATACTTCCACGCAATCGTCCGTCTTCGCGAGGAGCGTAACCGCAGTGGAGCGATGTGGCGACACGGGGTCGTCGCAGCCTCATTTCTTCACACGAGCCGAGTTAAGAGATCCGGGTCGTCGTTTCGCAAGTTTGTACTCGGAGAGTGCGGTTGCAGCGGGTAACGCGATCGATCACCACTTTATGAAACGGTGTCGAAACCTGCGGGCGGTCGCGCGATGCAGACCTCCGGTTCAATATGTATCGCGGTACGCCGCTTCACATCGTCCTCAATATCCCGCGCAAGCGCAAGGAGGTCATTTGCGGTACCCCCACCGTAATGCACAAGCACAAGCGCATGAGCATCCCAAGTACCGACCGAACCCACACGCTTCCCTTTCCATCCAAGAGTCTCGAGCAGCCATGCAAGAGGGATCTTGACTCGCACATCATCCACCGGGTACTGCGGTACCGGCTGTTTGAGCCATTGCTCAATGACCTGAATGGAAGACCTGCTCACCACCGGATTCTTAAAGAATGAACCCGCGGTACCCACCGAAGCGAGGTCCGGGAATTTCCTACCTCGTATTTCACGAAGCGCCTCACGCACTTCAAGCGGACTTTGCGGCGCCTTGTTCGCAAATCGCTCCGCCAGATCTTTATACTCGATCACCGGCGCATGATGTGTTCTCATGCGGTAGGCAACACGAGTGACGATGTACGACATGCCTTCCGCATGTTTAAAAATGCTGTCTCGATACCCGAACGCACACGCACTCGGCGACAAGATATGAAGCGCCTCATCTCGACGATCGTAGACCTCCACCCAGTCGATACGATCACTTACGGAGACGCCATAACAACCCACATTTTGAACCGGTGTGGCACCGACACTGCCGGGCACGTAGGAGAGATTTTCCAAACCCCAAAAACCCTGCGAGACGGTCTCTTCCACAAGCGCATCCCAGCGCATGCCGGCACCCGCCACAACTCGCGCATCACCTTTGGTGTCCTCTTTGTACTCGGTACCTGCAATGGCGATATGAATCACCAGGCCGGGCCAACCTTCTTCGGTAAAGAGCGTGTTGGACCCGCCACCGAGCACCCACACCGGCAGACGCTTTTCTTTTGCGAAAGCCATCGCTTCGCGGAGATCGGCTATGGAATATACCGAAACATAAAAACGTGCCACACCACCGAGGCGTAGCGTCGTGAGTTCCGCAAGGGAGACATTTTCGAGTACCTGCATGAACATGACCGGTACCCCGTATGGAACGCCGGTGCGAGCTCCACGAAAAACTATTTTGTGAGTGCCGCGGCGCTCCATGCGAGGAGCCGTGCACGGAGTATAGCATGGTGCAGTAAGTGGGGCAAAACAGACACGTAAAATCCCCACGAGGGGGATTTTACGCAGTTTTTCGTTAGGCAGAGTTTTGCACTCTGGCACTCACCCCCACAGTATAGCACAATTCCTTAAACATGCAAATGGTGGTGACTGTCGTGCCCCGCTACACTGTCGCACCAAAACACTACTGCCCGAAAAAACGGCGGAGGGGCACACAAAACATACTCCCCAACCTCCGCTACTTTTTCTTCGAAGTCCGCAAGTCACTGATCATGATCGCGTCATTTCGACGTCGAACAATGACCTTCTGCCCATCTTTCCATTTCAGCTCACGCAAGAGATCGGGCGGCAAGACCACGGTCGTTGAACCATTCGCCTGTTCCTGTATCCTACGGATGGCATGCCCCTCCGCAGACACCCTCTCTTGCGCGCTCTTTTTTTCAGCCATAGTTTGGTGTACTTATTGCTCGTCTAAACCACCCACTCGGGTGCCGGCTACTGTTGAATCGGTGCCGATGCGCTTTGCACTTCGCGAATGAACGCATCCATTTGATCCTTGAACTCGGGCTTTCGCTCAGCAACTCCGCGCAAGAGAGCGACCGCTTCGTTCACACGGCCGAGCTCACGATATGCCGCAGCGAGCGACACGATCTCCTGCATGTTCTCGGGATCCTTCTCGACCCGCTGCTCCAAGATCTTGGAAGCGATGTCGTAGCGTTTCGCCTGCACCCATGCCATAAAGAGGCGCGAATCGTCGACCGCGGGTGTACCGAAGCGTTCCGTAAGCATGTCGACCGCTTCTTTGTCCCTACCGGTACGCACCAGTGCCGTGGCGTACAACCGCGCAAGATCATCGAACTGCGGCGCCGACTCATACGCACGTTTGAAAAGCTCCATACCCTCCTCGCTCTTGCCGCGCAAGATACGCAGCTCACCGAGCTGCATGAGCGCGTGCTGCTTGGTGGGGGTAAGCTCCACCGCCCGCTCAAAGGCCTTTTCCGAATCTTCCAAACGTCCGGTGTTCGCAAGGAGCGAACCATGGAAAAGCCACAGACGTGCCGACTCACCATTGCGCCCAAGCTCGCGTTCCATCTCGGATACGGCGAGGGTCACGAACGCGTCCTTGGTCGCCTGATCGATCCCCTGCGCGCGCGACATGTCCGCCGCACGTTGCACCAGCTGTTCACGCACCTCTTGCCTGCCAAGCGCATCTATCGCGAGCGCTTGTTTGTACTTCTCGAGCATCTCCTCGGGAGACTGTTCCACCACCGAACCATCGGCAAGTGCACGCTGCGGCACCAGTGCAGAGATCAGCAACCGCGAGGTGGTGATGCCCGGGATGTTCACGTACCAGATCACAAACCCGCCGACCACTAGCGCCACCGGGAGCGCCACCGCCACGGCCGTCTGCTCGCTCATTTCGTGCTTTGTACACAGCGGTGCGTGCCCCTGGGTGACCCGCCAGTGCAGGTACGCAAGCACGCTCGCATACATGAAGTAGCTCACCAGGTTGTCGAAAACGAAGAGGTTGTGGAACATGTAGGCCGCAAGCAAGCCGGTCCACAGTGCGCGCTCCGTGGCGGAAAATTCATCATTGCGCTTTGATGCAAGTGCACGAATTGCTTGGAACGACACGAGCATGCGCCACGACCAGGTGCGTTCACGCGGGTCGAGGAACCAGAGATGCACCACAAGAGCGAGAGGTACAAGAAGGTAGGTAATGAGGCCGAGGAAACCGGCGGAAATGAGCCAGTCGAAGAAGATGTTGTGCGTACGGTCGAACCACGGCTCCTCGCCATACATGTTGGGATCGTAATGCTTGGAAAACACGTATTCGTAGTTGTCCTGACCCCAGCCTAAAATGGGGCGCTCTTTCACACCCTGCCATGCCATGCCCCAGTTCATGAAGCGCGCATGGACCGTGCCGGTCGAGAGTTCGATCTGGGTGAAGCGGCTGATGACCGGAGTGTTTTTTCCAAACTCGGTGTCGCGTATCGCGTACCCGCCACCAACGATCAGTGCGACAAGTACCAAACCGCCCAGTGCGACCTTGCGCAACACGGGACGCTCACGCTCAAAGATCGCAATGAGAAGCGTGGTGATGAGCGCACCACCCAAAAAGCCGAGCACGGTACCGCGCGTGGCGGTGATCACCATCGTGAGTATGTGCAAAAGCGCGATAAAGCCCATGAGAGCCTGGTGCCATGCGGCTCCACGCCACCGCACCATGAGCAGAAACGCAATGAAAACATGGAAGAGCGTATATACCGCGAGATAGATCGGGTTGCCAAAGGTACCATCGATGCGAGGAAACACGAAGGAAGGAAGCACCTCAAACGCCGGCTTCAAGCCCACAAAGGCGATGATCACGCTCACGCCGAGCGAAGAGTACCAAAACGCATTCCATAATCGCTCAGTGGAGAGCATCACCGAAGCCACCACGAAGTACGCAAAGACGTGGAGCAAGCCGACATACCCTTCCATGCGCTCGAAATTGCTCCAAAAACTCTTGAACGGATTGGCACTGAAGATGGTCGCCAAACCGACCGCAAGCATGAAGAGCGTCATTGAGGCAAGTACCCACGAAAAGCGTGGCCGGTACCGAGCGTCGAGCAGGGCGAGCAGCGTCCATCCCACGAGCGCCACTTCCACCAATATGCGAAACGTGAAGTTTTTGCCCGTGATATACGGGAAGAACATCGTAGCGGAGACAATAAAGGGAATAATGATCGGCACCGCAAAGAGAGCGCCGAGGGTCACCCAGCGAAGTGTTTGTTGTAGCATGGGACCACTATACCACGGGGCATGCCGACGTCGAAGACTTGACGTACGCGCGCGGGAGTGTGGCGCATACAAGCGCCACAATCTCCCCCGCCCTTCCACCGCTACAGCCCCGCACCCACCGCACGAGCAAGCGTCGCTATCGTTTTCGCCGCACCCGGCTCCACACCCTTGCCACTTTGCAGCTCCGCACTCCTTGCTACGCTTTCGAGCACCACTTTCGCACTGATCACATTTCCTTTTCCACTCTTTTTGTAGAGCTGCTGTGCGAGCGTCACCCGCGCCAGGAACCACGTCTCGAGCGACGTTGCCATCTTCGCGTCCCGTATCGCTTCACGCAAGCCGACAAAGGAAACCTCATATGCCATCCATGGCTCAAAGACCTCCCCGGAGGCAAGTGTGCGGTCCACATCACCATCACCGTCGTAGTCGTAGGCAAGCTTCGGCTCCCCACCCTCCTCCACGAAGAGCGAGCCCCTCGAAACGGCACGGACCGGAACCCGGTGCCAACGATACGGCACCATGTGATTCCCGCCCTCGTACTTATCGATCTCGAGCGTAAACTCACCCTCATCCGTACCGTCAAGCGCGAGCTCGACCGGATCCGAGGAAAGAACCGCTCCGGCGTACTTCACATCCGCCCATTCTTCGTAATAACTGTTCGGTATCTCCGCCTCGTAGTACCTGCCAAGGTCGGTCGGCGACTCACCGGTCACGCCGGTGTGCTTTCCACCACCACCATACAGGTGTATGTCGACCGGCGAATACACTCGCGCCTCGAAGCGCGGCGGTCGCTCCGTCTCCATGGTCGTGCTCAGGTGGAGTGGCACGTTCGGTAACCCCTTCAGGACCACCTGCTCGATGAGCACCTGCGCCGGTGTTGTCGACAGTATGTTTCCATGTGCGTGATTCTCCTGCGTGAACTCGTTGTACCTCCGCATGTTGAGGTAGTATGTTTCATCCGCTTCCCCGCTCTCCGCCGATCTCGCGAGCACCGTTCCGTCTCCATCCATGTTTGCCAACCATTCGGTGCGGAGCGACTTGAGCGTGGTACCCGAGCTCGTACGCCTATCGTAGGCACTGTATGCGATACCGCGCGGTGTCCATAAGCCCGCACCCACCATCTGCACCACACGTACGCCCGCGGGGGCTTTCCACGTGTCCACGCCCGCATGCATCGCGGTACTTGAAGCAAGAAGTGGGGCGTTCAGCAGGTTTGGGTGCAGGTACCCCAAGGTCGAGAGCTCAGAGCGTGTGCCAAGCTCGCCGATGAGAAATTTGCGTAAATCCTCGTGCGCTGTGATGTTCCTGCCCGCCATGTCTTGCATAAGCGGAAGCGTGCGCACATTTTCAGACGCTTCCACGACCGGCTCCGTGAGGAGTGTCATCAAGTGTGGCGAGGGCAAAAGACCGTATGCGCCCGGCATATCCACGACCACATCGCGCAGCGTTTGCTGTGCGGGCATGTCCATGCCGTGGAGCATCTCGCGTAGCGCTTTCGGCGTACCCGCCTGCGGAGAAGCCACCAACACCAATGCGTCGATCTTCCCAAGGAGCGGATGGTCCGTCGCTTCAAGATACCTGAGCAAGTTCTTCGCGACCAGTCCGCCATTGCTGTGCGCCACGATCGTGACCTTTCCCGTGGGTGAACGTTCGGCAAGCCCCGTAAGCTCGGAAAGCAAGAACGGCACCGCACCTTCTCCCTCCGTGGGGAGCGGGGTAACGTACGACACTCTGCCTTCACCCAAGTCGCGCCCGTGCAGAAAGAGCTCATCCGTCGCCAAACGCCAATCGTACGGAAGCGCTTTCCATTCTTTGAGCGTACCTTCCGTAACGAGGTCGTTCATAAAACGGATCCACCCGCCATACGCGTCCCCAAAAGAGCCGAGGCCGTCCACGGGGCGGATCTCGTCGATCACATCCCTTGTGTAGAGCGCGGTACTTTGGCTTGTGCCATCCTCGCGCATCGCAAGCGTGAGGATGTCTCCCGCAAGCACGCTCTCCCACCGCTTCTGCTCTTCCCCCTCTCCGTTCGCCGTGTACAACCTACTCCCCATGATGCCGGGCAGAAATGCTACCGAGGATACCGCGTCATCGGGCTCCCCGCCGACTCCATATGGCAAACCCTTGCCGTCGTTGTACAGCATCGCGACCTCTTCCGCGGTCAGTGCGCGGTTCCACACACCGACTTCGTCGACAAGACCATCAGTATACCGCGGAAGAATATTCCCGTTACCATCCCGAAATCTTCCAATTTCAAAAAAAGAATTTTCGATTCCATGTGCATCACCGAAATCAACACCAGTACTTCCCACCAGTAAGCCATTTATATACAATTTCGCCTTTTGTGTTCCTGGGTCTACAACAGCTACAACATGATGGAATGATAGTGCAATGTCTTGTACGGGGAAAATTACAACATATTCGGAATTAGAGGCATAGTACAATCTCAAGATGTTCGTTCCATTATCATGAACGTAATCGATATTAAAATATGTCCCACGATTCTCAGATTTTACCCACCGTGAGAGTATGGTATAGAAGTTATCATTGCTTGGATAATTATTTAGACGCACCCAAAATGAATATGAGAATGGAGCACTTGAACTCTCTGCTTCCATATCAGATTGATTTGCTGCCAAGTAAGAATGTTCTGCGGCGCGCAATTCAAGCGCCCTGTTTTGTACTCCCGAGCTTGAATGAGCATTCATGGATTGCAGATCACCTCCTCCGTGAACATCCTCTCGTACTCCGCTCTCCTCATCCATCGGCCAATACGACACCAAGCCATTCAGCAACTCCTCGCTCGCACTGATCGCATCCGGTTGCTCACCCCCAGGCCCATCACCCTCGAAAAACGGCACATCTTCTGAAAATGTCGGCCCGTTCTCAGGGATCAAATGGTTGCCGTTCGGCGAGAGGTCATTGAAATCGTTTTCCATCCGCCAATAGCCCTCCAATCCCGGCTCACTGCCCGTAAGCACCCTCCGCATGTCCCGCCGTATCTCCTCCCCAGTCCGCGCAACCGACCATACCCGCACTTCGTCAATGAGGCCGTCAAAGAATCCGCCCGTCTTCGACCCCACACTCGTTGCACCGATCCTAAACGGAATATCACTTTCATGAATACTGTTTGGTGCCCCCTCAATTCTACCCAAGGACAAACCGTCGAGATAGAACTCAACCGTGCCACTACTCGCGGAATAAACCCCCGCAAGGTGGTGCCACTCTCGAACCGGTATGGCATGGTCAAGAGAAATCCATTTATGCGAACTGCCATCTGATATGAGCACATTTATCTGTCCGGCATGCTCCGCATTGAGCGAGAGTGCATAACTTCGCTTATCTGAACCGGCATCACCATCATATTTTCCGACAACAACCATATCCCGTTCAGTTTCCGCACTAACCTTGATCCACGCTTCCAATGTACTATCCGAGGCAACATCGAGACCTTGCTCACAGCAATCCCGCACTTCCAAGTAGGTACGGTTTGCGGCAATGAGTTCGGAAGAAGTTGCATTTGATGCTGCGTACATGTGGGTCGGACTGATGCTCCACAACAGCGCAAGTACGTACAATAATTTATTTCTGTGAGTTTCCAGAAACATATGATGTGGTTTTTACTTAGTAAATTTTGATACATACTATCACGCAATAATGAAGTGAGGGTAGCGGTGCTATGTGGGTATCAAACCAAAGTCGAATACACCTGAGCGGTCTGCGCCCCCAACATAACGATCGCTGATATTTTCTACAGCGACATCAGCGCAGCATTGCCCTTGGCATCCATGTGCCGTATGCTTGAATCACTTTCAAAAACGCATGGGATCGATACGAGAAAAAATATATCAACTCCTTCGCCGAAGCGAGAAATACACCAAAACAGACATGGTCTACCTGGTGCGCGGCGGCACCTGGCTCGGTGTCGGACAAGTCTTGACCACGCTTCTAAGTTTCACGCTCACGGTCGCACTTGCGCATTTCCTTGCAAAGACCGAGTACGGCGACTATCGGTACGTACTTTCCGTATTTGCTATCCTCAGCGCCTTTACCCTCACCGGCATCAGTACTGCCATTGTACAGTCCGTTGCACACGGCTACGAGGGGGCACTGCGCCAAGGCGTACGCCTCACCGTGCGCTGGAGCATGCCTGCAGTCACACTCTCCCTCATTGGCGCCGGCTACTACGCATGGCGTGGTAACTTTTTTCTTGCGTCTTCACTCATGCTGGTGGCATGCATCATGCCCCTCATCCACACCTTCGGTCTCTATGCAAGCTACCTCAACGGGAAAAAGGATTTCAAACGCCTGAGTTTCTATAACTTCATAGACAATGCGGTGCCCATCATCGCAGTGCTCTGCTCCCTCATCTTCACCACGAACGTCCTTGTGCTCCTCGTTGTGTACTTTGCCTCAAGCACCCTTGTCGGTCTCGCTATGTACATCCGCACACTCGTGCACTACAAACCTGTCCAAAACGAGGACCCGGGACTGAAACGCTACAGCAAACGCCTGAGTCTTCTCAATATCGTTTCACTTGTCACCCAGCACGTGGACAAGGTTATCGTGTACACCACAATCGGCAGTATCGAACTTGCGATCTACGGCTTTGCGATAGCCTTCCCCGACCAGATACGTGCACTCCTCAAGAACCTCACCACGCTCATGGTACCGAAACTTGCCGAGCCGTCGCGGGCGCACGCACGTCTCGAGATAGGTCGAAAAACCCTCCTCTTGGGAGGAGGGCTTGTCGTCATAACGCTAGCATATATCGGGGTCGCGCCATTCTTGTACCAGATATTCTTCCCTCAGTACGCCACCGAGTCGGTCGGCTACTCAAGAATACTGGCACTCATGATACTCTCATCACTCGTGGTCATCCCGACCGCATACTTCACGGCGCGCAAGGAAGAAACAAAACTCGCATCCGCAACTATCGGCAGTTCCCTGGCACAGCTTGCGATACTCTGGCCAGCGGCACACTACGGGGGGCTCACCGGTGTCTGTGTTGCACGCGTCCTCTCATCCTTCGTGATGACGGGTATTTCATACCGCCTGCTGCGCGATTGTCTGCAGAAAAAGTAGTAGCGAGTGCCGGCAGATGCCTACTTCGGCACCATATACTTGTCTTGATATCGTTCGTACTCCCACGTCTTCCATGGCATGAAGTCGAAGATGTCGGTGTGTGTGTCCATGGTCCCCGCGCTCAAGGGCGCCTGCTCATACACAACCACATGGTCAAACTCGTTCGCACATTCTTGCGTATACTGCGACCTCTCTCTTAGATACGTCACATCCAAAAGTTCTACACCGTTCGGCGGTTCACTTTCGAGCAGTTGGGTCCACGTGGTCGCTTCGCGCTCCACCGGGGTCAAGAACCTATGGTACGCCTCGTAAGTGTGCGGATGACCGAGCGGTCCGTGCTGTACGACCAATACTTCTGTACCGGGGTCTTCCTGTTGCCATGCAAGAATACTTGCGACAACCCGCTTGTCCGGCGGACCGGCAAGCATCATACGCTCACGACCAATCAGATAGTACCCATTCACAAGAGATGCCACGATGCCCGTAACCACAATGAGTTTGTATCCCCACATGCGTAGACCACCCCGTGCGTGCAGATGCGCAAACAATCCCACTCCAAAGACTAAGAGGAGAGCGACAGTGGGCAACATGTACCTGCTTACGTGCTGTGTGGGAATGCTGAATACAAGATAGTGTGTAAGTGCGGGCAACACAATCACCGGAACCCATAGCTGTTCGCGCCACCAGAGACGTGGCAACCGGTAGATGACATACGCGAACGCAACAACCAGCGCATGCATACTACTGAGTATGACGAGCGCATACGGTACCAACGAGTTTGTTACACCACCGACCGAGGTCACATCAAGAATAGCACCCAGGTCGTCCAACGGCTCACCAATCCCTACCATACCAAGCATGCGTATGAACGCATAGGGATGCCAAAACACAACAAGCGCACAGCCCGCACCATAGAGTGCCCCAAACCATGCAAACTCCTTCAAGCGTGCCACATCTTTCTTCAAGATCCATACCGCCAAGAGTGGTATCCACATCACCTGGTACATAATAGGCAGGTAGCTCACCCCGAAGGATATGATTCCCAAGATAACACTTGCGATCCAATACCGCTTGCGCCCCTCTGCTTCATAGATACGAAGCGCGCAGTACAACTGCCACAACAGCACCGTAACCACGACGACCCAATGTTTGAACAGTGCACCATAGGAAAAGTAGAGGTAGTTTGTGGCAAGCAACCCTGTGGCAAGCCACGGCAACCAAGGCGCACCGCTCGGATTCAGAGTGCGGGTGTGAAAGAGTGTGAACATGGCAATCAACCCGGCAAAACTTATGAGCGCCGCGATCACACGCAAAAGCACAATTACTCCACCCCAGTCCCACAGCAAAAAATCACGGTACTCGGCGGGACTACGTATCCCATGCCACACAGCTTCCGCGACAAGGTCACCAGCTATTGCAGGTAAAGCAACGACCGAGAGTATCGGACCATAATATACGGATGTCTCGTTCCTCAGGCCGAGCGGGTTCATGTCCCGCAACATGAACAGCGCACCATACACCGGCGCTTGCTCATCTCCCACGTACGACATGTAGAGGGGTGTTTGTTGCGCCCCGTACGTGATGCTCCCCAAGTGGCCGAGGGCCCAAAGCCCTGCAAACACCACCACAAAGAGCACGTGTTGGTACCGCTTCACATACTGCACACACCCTGCAATGCTATGGCCACCGTGTTGCATGTTCTTATCGCAATCGCTCGTATCGAGGCATAAGCATGTCCCAATGCCACAACCTGAGTAGATTTTGGTCCATGTAGTCGAACTGGTTGATCTCGGGCTCCCGGGGAATGACGTGCATGAAAACTGCGTCGTACCCATCGATACTTCCCGGGTTGGGTCCGTACTCTTGTGGCCACACGTAGCGCACATTGAGTGGCTCCACACCCTCCGGAAGAGCGGTCTCCATGATTGCTTTATACAGATTGGTGTCTTGCCTTCCCCGCTTTTCAATATACGCCGCGTACGCCTCTTTGGTGTGCACGTGCCCGAATATGTACCCCTGAATCAGCGCGACCGGTGTATCGGATGTTTTCTGTGCCGCAAGAATTTCAGGCAGTACCACGTGCTCCGCTGGGCCCCGAGCGTATATGCTCATCCACCGTGCGATGTGTATTCCGTGATACAGCGCATAGAGAATGAACAACCCGGAGAGCACGATACCCGCCTTGGTAAGTCCAGGAGTCTGTTGGCGATACTGCATCCACGCAACAATCGTTGCAAGAAGTAGCATGAGTATCACCGGCAACATGTACCGACCTTCGTGATGAGCGGAAGGTGCGAAGAGAAGGAGTGTGGTGATGGTGACAGCACCAAACATCCAAAGCCATGCAACATGCTTGCGCAAACCCGCACGGGAAAGCACATAGAGCAGTACGCCAAAAGCAAGCACAAGAGGCGCGTGATTGAGTAATATTTCAGTGCCGTAATACCCCCACGAGGATGCCCCACCCGCGAGAGGATTTTGCGTTGTTCCCAGACCCCCCGCAGTTCCACTATTTAAACCAACGAAACCAAGTAATCTAAAAAATGCGTACGGATGCCACCACAAGACGAGCGCGCATCCTGCCGTGAAGCCCATTGCATAGCGATAGAGATGACGTCGCACAACCGTTTCGCCCGCACGCCACAATGTGAATGCGATTGGCAAAAATGCAACCATGTACATCGCACTGATGTAGCTTATTCCAAAACTTGCCACGGAAAGTGCGCCATGCATCCACCACAAAAAAGCCCGCTTTCCTTCCGTTTCTTTAATACGTATTGCAAGATACAGTTGCGCAAAGAGAATTACGAGTACAAAAAGCCAGTGTTTGAAAAAGTGGGAATATTGAAAATAGTAGTAATTCAGCGCCACAAGCCCAACACCAAATAATGCATAGCGTTGCACGCCAAGAGGGTTGAGTGTCTTGGTCATAAAGAGCAGATACAAAATGTACAGACCGAGCACAGACGCAAGCACGCTTGTAAGGCGTATCCCTACTACTATTCCACCCCAATCCCACAAGATGCTGTCGCGATACGCTTCCGCCGAACATGCTTTTTCGCTGACACACTTATATACAAAATCCCCTACCACCGCAGGCAGAGCAAGTGTAGCAAATACTGGGCCGTAGTAGAGCGTGGTTACATTGCGAAGTCCGAGAGGACTCTTCTCCTGAAGCATGTGTAGTGCACCATTTACCGGCGACTGCTCATCGCCCACATAGGATTGATGTAAGGGAAGCTCGCGCGTGCCATAGGTGATGCCCACTGTATGGAGCGCTAGCCATCCGAAAACAAGAGTCCCCAGCAAGATCCTCTTCTTAAAAATTCCCATTACTTCTTTTTGCATACTGCCAAGATAGAGACTCCGAGAGGAAACGAAACATAGCGAAGGAGCTTAATTTCAAGGGAAAATATTTTATATAGCAACAAATTAACAAAACCATTCCTCGGCTTGTACTCATCAACAACCTTGTGTCGTATTACCCTTGTCAAAAGCCGTGTTGCAAGAATAGGAAAAAATAGAATGGAGTTAAAATAAGAAAATTTTTGGATCGAGAATCCACCACTTTCAAGAGTTCTTCGAAACATTCTTTTTGTATACCGCCTCTTGTGTTGACTCACATCATCTGTCTCACCCCACAAAATCATAAGTGCAGGTACAAACAATATTGCAACACCTCCTGGCTTTAAAATTCTATAAATTTCTCGTGCTCCCAGAGTATCATTGTCAATATGCTCAAGCACATCAAGGCAAACCACGACATCAAAATAATTATCTTCAAAAGGAATGCTCGTTACATCGCCAATCTGCACATTTTGCAAGCCCCTTTCGTGACAAAATTTTACTGATTCTTCTGAAAAATCTACTCCATACACGACACCCTTTTCACTGAGTTCATTCATGAGGCCTCCTGCGCCACATCCCACGTCAAGGATAGTCAACTCTCGGATACCTTTAGTGTGCCTTTTCAGTAAGTCTGCCACTAGGGCTCGACGAACACGATACCACCAATGGTGCATCTCGTGTTCATAAATATCTTTGTACACTTGTGTTTGCATGATATAGGATTACTTTTTTCTTACAACACAGTACAACAGTGAAGCTGAGTTTATCGCAAAAGGCAACCTGTTTACAATGATATCAATAAACTTAATCGGAAAGTATACAAACATCGAAACATAGATAAGTAACCAATACAATTTTTCATTTCCAAAAGAAAAAATTGTAGCAGTCATATAACACAAGAGTGTGGTGAGAGTCGAAAATGGTCCAGATCGTACACCAATCTTAACTATCTCGAAATCTTTAAATGCGTCCTCTAGACCAACATGTGTCCAGCGCCGGTAATCTGAAGGTGATGCATGAAATGGGTACAACAATGGGACACTAATATATCCATATCCGCCCGACTTTAAGATGCGAAATATTTCATCCACACACGCGTCCATGTTATACACATGCTCCAGGACTTCAGTACTAATGATGCTGTCAACACTTTCATCTGAATAGGGCAATTTTGCCAAGTCACTCACAACATCCACCTCTGGATACTTTATAAAATCAACGTTTACAACTTCCGAAGATATCCTACGGTTTCCAGACCCAAGATTAAGACAAACTCCATCTTTGTGATAGAGTGAAAGAAACTTTTTCGGACCTAGACCTCCAAAATATAAGGGACCCAAAAATACATAGATAAAATAATAGAACTTTGGCCAGCGTTTAAGAAACTCCTTAACTTGTGTTGCTGGCTCTGTCATAAACGCTTGAACTGTTTTGCTCGCAGTATCTAGTCACCAAGATCGCTATTCATTTATTTCAATTTCCCTCCAAACTTCCACGAGTTTCCATTTCGCGCAATGACATATGTGCTATCCTGATCTATCTCCTCTCTGCTTTTGAGCCATGCTTCTATGGTGTCGCGCGGGATGTACGCCGTCTGTGGTGTAACCAACTGATCAAAGGCAACGTGTCGGAAAAAGGCAAACTCTCGCTTCCCTATCCAAAGCGCATACTCATAGAGAGGAAACTTTTGCAACATCGCACATCGTGGCAGGTGCTGCAATATTTTTGCGTACAGATAAAAAGGGGAAACAAGCGGTGTCGCAATGAAATACTTTGTTATCCACCACGGGAGCTTCGATGCGCACTTCCGGATAGGATCCACAATGTGCATGATCACCCAATTTCCCTCCCGGGCATACACCCAGCAGTGGAATCTTCCTCCGCGCTTCGTGTTACGCAAAACGGACTCGAAACCTTTTTCAGGGCTCTGCAAATGGTGCAACACCCCAATGCAGTATACCAAGTCAAAAGGGTGCTCGCCTTCAAAAGAAACAAGGTCCGCTCGTGTCACCTGCACATCCTCCCTTCCCGCCATATTCATCTCCGCTGTCGCCACTGAGTCGCCGAGGTCCACACCCTCAAGGAAGCTCGGCTTCCATTCCGCCATGTGCACCATGAGGGATGCATTGCCACATCCGAGCTCTAGCACCCTTTTCCCCTGCACATCCTTTCGCTCGAGGGGTGCCATCCAATCCTCGAACTGTTCTGTGGTGTATACGCTCCCTTTCGGAAGGTTGTTCCACGAGGTGGCGAACGCCTGGGCTGTAGTGATGTCGTTTTTCATGCCCATCAGTATACCACCTGTCTCCGATGAATTAAAACGAAGTCTACCATTCACCACTCTTCCACCTCTCCACCAGTCAACTATCAGCACTATTCCCGCACTTGCAAGCAAGAAAAGGTATGGCTCTGCCGGCAAGCGATATCTTGGCACTGCAACCGGTCCCGTAAGAGACGCAAAATATCCAACCAACAATACCACCCCGCACAAAAAGAGCTTGAACAAGGTAGACTGCTTGCTCCACAGTCCTCGCAGGATAACCCATGTCACAAGCGCGTACATACACACCCACCCCACAATGTTGTTCGCAAGGAACAAAAAGAAATACCCGTCACGTGCAGTAGCCCTCTCCCACAGTAATGCGAAGAAACCGGATACGTCGAAAGTCGAGTTGAAAGGTACCCCAAACGTCCTCCCCGCACCACCCAACTAGGACACCTCACTGTGGATAACGAATAATTCACTGGCCCGATAATAGTTCAGACACTGACGAGGAATGTCGTTCAGATAGGACTCTATCGAACGAAGCTCGCCGTCAGATACCGTGGCAA